>CBDUMB010000097.1:0-9015 GCA_965368205.1 uncultured Pseudomonadaceae bacterium
GTTGCCGCGCGGTTTGGAGATATCCAGCAGCGCTACACTGCCTTCAATCACCTCAGGTCTGGGGCTGATGGCGCGCGCGACGGGCACACGTTCATCAGTGGGATCTAAAATGGTTGTCATAAACCCTCTCCATTATTAATTACAGCTCTTCTATCTTACGCGAAACGGGGATAGAGCCAATCTCTCCCGTCGCCCAGCCGTGAAAGGCCCCTGAAAATTTGCCTGCCTGGGATCCTGCTACGACGATATGAATATCGTCCTCCGAGCGAAACTTCGGCAGCACTTTATCCATGGCACCAGGACCCATTTTCTCAACCATTTCTGGTTTAAAGCCCGCCCCTGATATGTCGTCAGCCATCAACGCGCTGACTGGCTTGGCCGTGACCTCCTGGATGCGGGCGCGTATGTCAGCCTTGGTATAGCCGTCTCTGACGAAGGTGTCGACGTGTTCCGGCACCACCACCAGCAGGCAGTCTGTTGCATAGTGGGCTTTGGGGTTAAACGCGGACTCCAGAGACAACCCCATGGTACCCGCCAGGCCCGCGCCCGTCCTGGAATCCTGATCAACGATCAAGGTTGGACCACTGGTCATGGTGAACACCGAAACCACAGAGTCCTGTTCAGCAAAGCCGCGTTCAACATGTAGCGGTGCCCAAGGACTGCGCTCCTCCCACTCCGGAAAACTCATGGTGAATTTCATCGGGTTGCCTAAAGTGGAGCGCTCGGTACCGCCGGGTCTTGCGCCGCCTACGTTACGGATGATCAAACGCACCGCGCGACCGATGGTTGCGTTGGCTCGATTGCCCTGCCCGAGTGCGCCCAGTTCCATGTTCATACCTATGCGTTCACGGATTGGACCATTCACCACCACCACTGGACTTGCACCCATGGTTGTCGCCATGACGCCGTGAATATTGTATTCGTCCGTACAGATGGCTTGTACGATGGTGTTGATGACCGGCATGTATTCAGGTTTGCAGCCCGCCATGACCGCATTGATGGCAACTTTTTCGACCGTCACGTCGCCCATATTGGGGGGCATTTGCGCCAACACATCCTGGGGATCGCGCCGGGTACCCGCCAGCATACGCATGACGCGTTCCGGTGTAGGCGGCACCAGGGGCAGACCGTCAGAAAACCCCTGGTCGAACATGAATTCAACTTCGTCGTCGGCAACGCCAATGTCTATACGGCGCGCTCGTAACGGCGAATTCTCCGCTTCCGCCCGCAGTCGGTCAGCAATCAGTGGATCCACTGACAATGAACCGCATCCAGGCCGCCAATCCGGCAAACTCTGCCAGTCGAGCGACGGCGCAGCCACACCCTCTGATTTCGTCAGGGTTTCGCTCAGAGCAAGCCATTCCTCTTTAACGAAGCCAATCAGCGTCTGTGCGGGTTCACCTTGTGGGTCAGACCAGACCAGTGTCGGCACGGTATCGATGTCGCTGGCAAACGATACTTTCAGACTGCTGTCGTCCAGGATTTCGAAAGGTGGTGCAAAGGTCTCCAGCAATTTCTGATTACCGGCTTCGGTCTGACCGATCACGTGAAAGTCCAATGTGTCTCCCACCGCCTGCGCCATGGCAGCCAATACCGGCATAACCTCGCGACAGGTCGGGCAGTCTTCTTTTACAAAGCAGACCAGACTGGCTTTTCCCGACGGGAAGCTGACCTGCTCAGATTGAGTGTTGGTTAACGAAAAGGGGGGCACCGTTATATTCATGACGCTGTGTTTTCCTGCACCTGGCAAACTTGAACTTCCCACTATACCGAGTACAGTTTTGGATTCGCAGAAATATTGGGGAGGTATGATGGGAGAATTATCTGAATTCAGGGCAGATACCGCAGCCTGGCTGGCCGAAAACTGCCCGGAGGGGGCACGCGGGCCTGGCCAGATGGCCAACGGCTCCAGCAAAATCATCCTGGAACCAGACGTTGCAAAGTGGCTTGAGGCCTGCGTCGAGAAGGGTTTTACCGCCCCAACCTGGCCTACCGAATACGGTGGTGGCGGTTTGAGCCAGGACTACGCGCGGGTTCTATACGACGAAATGGGCAAGATCAACGCCCGCTCGCCGCTGGTGGGCATGGGTATGTCGATGATTGGACCCACGCTGCTCGAGTATGGCGATGATGCCCAGAAAGAACGCCACCTGCCTAAGATTATTCGAGGTGAAATCCAATGGTGCCAGGGTTACTCGGAACCCAACGCGGGATCTGACCTGGCTGCTTTAAATACCAAAGCCGAAGATAAAGGTGATCACTATCTGATCAACGGACAAAAGATCTGGACATCGGGTGCTGCCACCGCAGATTGGATGTTCATTCTGGTACGAACAGATTTTAACGCACCAAAACATGAAGGTATCAGTTTCATGTTACTGACCATGGATCAACCCGGCGTAACGGTCAAACCGATTCGTCTGATCTCCGGCACGTCACCTTTCTGTGAAACTTTTTTTGACGATGCCGTTGCTAAAAAAGAAGATCTGCTGGGGGATCTGCATAAAGGCTGGACAGTAGGCAAACGTCTGCTGCAGTTTGAAAGATCAGGCATTGGCGGTCTGAACGGGGGTGCGCGACAGGCCCAGCCTGGTGCTGGGCTCGTCAAAACCGCAAAAAAATATGTCGGAGAAGACGACGGCCGCATCAAAGACCCGGCCCTTCGCGAAGCCATCACCACCTTGAACATGAACCGCGCGGCATTCCAACTCACCGCCGCTCGAGCCAATGCCGAAAATAAATCAGGCACACCCGGGGCAGCCACTTCAATTTTCAAATTATACGGCGCAGCGCTGCAGCAGGATGGCGCTGCGTTGAAACGTGAGTTGATGGGCTTCCGTGGCCTGGGTGCACACGACCCGAACGGATTCACCGCTTCAGAGTTAGAAGCAGCCAGCGACTGGCTGGGCAGCAAAGCAACCACCATATACGGTGGCAGCAATGAAATTCAGGCCAACATCATCGCCAAACGGGTGCTGGGTTTACCAGAATAAATAATACGACACAAAGGAGAAAGATATGGCGCATATCGACAAGTTTGAAACCATCGGCGTAGACAGTATCACGCCACATATCGGAGCTGTTGTAGAGGGTGTCGATCTGGCACAACCTCTATCGAACGAACAGTTCAGTGAAATCTACCAGGCCTGGTTAGATTGGAAAGTATTAGTCTTTCACGACCAGGTCATTGACCAGGAACAGCACAAAGCCTTCGCGCGCAAATTTGGCACGTTGCATGTGCACCCAATGCAGCACAGCTATGGCGGCGACCCGGAGATCCTGCGTGTAAAAACCACCAAAGATTCTAAATACACCGCTGGCAATGGCTGGCATACCGACGTTACCTGCGATGAAATTCCTCCGTTGGGCTCCATGTTATACATCACAGAAACTCCGGAGTGTGGCGGCGGAGACACGTTATTTGCTGATATGTACCTTGCTTATGAGCTGCTCAGCGACACCATGAAAGAAATGCTGGATGGACTTGTTGCCGTGC
This sequence comes from uncultured Pseudomonadaceae bacterium, assembly GCA_965368205.1. GTDB lineage: Bacteria > Pseudomonadota > Gammaproteobacteria > Pseudomonadales > Azotimanducaceae > UBA4421. The sequence continues at coordinate 3,497 of CBDUMB010000097.1, forward strand.
ACGATGGCGCCATCCCTTATCTGACCGGTTATCAGGTATCTCCACCGGAAGGTTCAAAGTACCCACGCAATGAGCACCCGGTTGTTGCAACCCATCCTGAAACCGGTAAAAAGGTTTTATACGTCAACAGTGGCTTTACTTCGCACATCAAGGGTTTACATATCTGGGAGAGCAAAGCTTTACTCGGCGGGCCATTGAATCACATCGCTCAGACTCAACGCCTGTACTGCCGGGTGCAGTGGCGCCCCAACACGCTGACGTTCTGGGATAACCGATGCACCCAGCATCACGCAGTCTGGGACTACTACCCGCACAGCCGCTATGGGGAACGGGTGTCTATTCTCGGCAACGAGCGCCCTGCGGCCTGATCAAACTCAAACTGTTCGCCCCTGAAGCTAAGCGCTTTCGCGCTTAGCTGGTGCGTCAGTTTCACCCTCAAGATCAGGACTGAAATCTGCATCCCGCTCTGTCAGCGTGGGCACGCTCTCGGCGGCAACGTTTGTGTCCAGTTCTGCAGATGCCTCAGCGACCACAATCTCTTCTTCAATTTCACTGGTCTCCTTTTCAGAGGCATCCATGTCACTGATATCTGGAGTTTGCGCATCCAGGTCTTCTTCTGAAAACCTGCTGTCTTGAGCAACGGCTTCACTGAGTTCCTCTTCCAGCGCAGGTGCAACTGCCGCGGTCAGCAGCGGTGACGCTGCATCACCACACAAATCCACCGAACTTCTGGCGAGCTGCTGATGCAACGCCTGATAGCTTTGATCAAGGTCGCGAAACTTCTCAGCTGTGGTTGCAAACTGACTGAACACTTCAGCTTTATAGTCAGCGAGTTCCTGCTGAGCTGTTTCCAGCGCGTTTTCCAGCTCTCCAACCCTGGCTTTCCTGGCATTACCCAGCGGCAGGAAATAACCCAGAGCCAAACCAACCAGCATGCTGACAACCGCAATCCCAACGACCCACTCAATAACCATAAAACTTCTACCGTTAACCAGATTACGACTATGATACCCGTGTACATCGCCGCTCAACATCTCCACCGCGGTTTTTTTGACGGGATTTTCGTAAAAACTAAATCAAACCCAAACTGGTAGAGCAAACTCAAACCGTGAGCATCAAACCTGCAAGCGAACTCAAGACAGTATTGCAGCTGGGTTGGCCTATGGTGTTGACCCAGATGTTCATCATGGGCATGGGTTTTGTCGATACCGCCATGGCCGGACGCTACAGCGCCACCGATCTGGCCGGGGTGTCGTTGGGTGGCAGCGTGATGTGGCCATTTATGATGATGTTTACCGGCATAACCATGGCGCTCACGCCCATCATCTCCCAGTTACGCGGGCGCAGGCAGCTGCCGCAAGTGGGCCATCAGATTCGTCAGGGGTTATGGATCTGTCTGGCCACCAGCACAATTCTGGTTGTGATTCTATACAACGCCGGCGCCATCTACGCGCTCACCGGACTTGAGCCTGAAGTGGCACGGATCGCCACCGACTACCTGGCCGCAGTGGCGTGGGGTATCCCTGCCCTGGTGTTTTATGTGGCGTTGCGCCATGCCTGCGAAGGGCTTGGACACACACGTCCGCCGATGATCATTGCTGGCAGCATGCTGCCCGTCAATGCGACTCTGAATTACGCGTTGATCTACGGCAAATGGGGGCTGCCTGAACTGGGGGGTGTCGGTTGCGGCTACGCCACGGCGGTGGTGTTCTGGCTACAGTTCATAATGATGATGGTTGTGATCAAGCGTCCCTACTTCACAGCCACCGGTTTGTTTGAACGATTTGAGTGGCCGGAAGCCGCGCCCATCACATCGATCTTTAAAATTGGGACACCCATTGGTCTGGTCATTTTCCTGGAAATGGCGGTTTTTTCAGTGATCGCTTTTCTGATTGCCCGACTGGGTGTTGAGCAGGTCGCCGCAAATGCCATTGCCGGCAACATCAACTGGTTGACCTATGTCATCCCTATGAGCCTCGGCGCTGCTGCCAGTATCCGCGTGGGTTTCCATGTTGGCGCCAACGACCTGGTAGCTGCCCGCCTGACCGCGGTGACCGTGTATAAATTCTCTATCGGTTACGCGCTGATTGTCAGCGTGCTGCTGGTGTTAATGCGCTATCACCTGGTCAGTATCTATACCGCCGACCCGGCGGTCATCCAGATCGCCGTCACGCTACTGCTGTTTATCGCCGTGTACCAGATTGTTGACGACAGCCAGGCGGTGACAATTGGCGCGTTGCGCGGCTACAAAGATACAGAAGTACCTATGTATATCAGCCTGGTTGGCTACTGGTTTATTGCCGTTCCGCTGGGTTGGTTCCTGTCACAGGAGCTGCTGTTGCCTGGGCTGGCGCCGGGTGTGTACGGCTACTGGGCCGCGCTCACTCTTGGCCTGTCGCTGGTGGCCATCAGTGTGGGTCTGCGCCTGTGGTATCTCAGCGGCAACGATAAAAAAATTCAGCAGCTGGCGGCGACCTGAAGCCCGTTTGATTTGAGCCCGGGCTTTACCCGGCATATGATGTCGGCTGTTTGCTCTAGATACACCGCTTATGGAAGAACAGCTCGCAGTCCCGTTGGATCTGGTTAACACCGCCTATCAGTTCCTCACCGAGCAGGCCATCACCTGGTCATTCAAGCTTTTTGGTGCAGCTCTGGTGGTGCTCGCAGGTTTCATTGTCGCCCGCTGGGTTGCCCGCCTGTTAACCGGCATTTTAGAAAAACGTGATGTGGACGTGACCCTGCGCCAGTTTATGGCCTCCACGGTACGGTTGCTGATTCTGATCATGTTCATGGTTGTGGCTTTGGGCCAGCTCGACCTCTCTATCACACCATTGATTGCCGCGATTGGTGGCCTGGCAGTAGGTTTGAGCCTGGCCTTACAGGGACCGGTGTCGAACTATGGCGCAGGCCTGATGATCATTCTCACGCGGATGTATCGCGTCGGCGACACCATCACCACCCAGGGCTGTTCAGGCCTTGTTGAAGACATCAGCCTGGCAGCAACCGCACTACGAGCAGAAGATGGCGAGCTGATTATTATTCCCAACAAACATATTGTGGGAGAGGTGCACACCAATTCTGAAGCCAATCGGATTGTTGAAGGTTGTGTTGGTATCGCCTACAGCGCCGACCCGGAGCTGGCGATTCAAGCCATTACCCAGGTCCTGAACAACGAAACCGGTGTTGTCCAGGACACCCCGCCGGAAGTGGGCATCTGCAACTTTGGTGATTCGAGCATTGATATTGAATACCGCTACTGGACACCCACCGGCGGTTATTTCAAAACCATTCACAAGGTTAACCTGGCCATCTTCAAAGCCTTCGCAGAGCACGGCATCAGCATCCCATTCCCACAATCTGAAGTACGTCTGCTCAACCATGACGCTACCTGACACAAACGGATAAACACAAGATGCCGGCAGAGTTCAGTATTTCTATCCCTGGCGTGCACTTTGGTCATGCGCAGGACAGGAAGGTTTTAACCGGCACCACAGTTTGTTTCTTTGATCATCCTGCCGTCGCCGCCGTACACATTATGGGCGCGGCACCCGGCACTCGGGATACCGAACTGTTAAGCCCGGAGTTTACCGTCGATCACATCGACGCACTGGTCTTGTCCGGCGGCTCTGCATACGGTCTGGATGCCGCCGGCGGTGTTCAGGCCTGGCTACGGGAACACAACCGCGGCATTCCACTGGACCCGGTGCGCATCCCCATTGTCCCCTGTGCGATTCTGTTTGATATGCGCAATGAGGGCGACAAGGACTGGGGGCGCTTTTCTCCCTATCGAGATCTGGGTTACGCAGCCATGGAAACGATGACCCAACAGCCTAAATTAGGTGCTGTCGGTGCAGCGCTGGGCGCCAGAACGGCTAACGCACCGGGCGGTTTTGGCATGGCAGAAACAAAGCTTCGAAGTGGCGGTACTCTGTTAGCCGCTGCAGCTGTCAATGCAGCCGGTTCAGCCCTGGTTGGCGATACCCATCATTTCTGGGCAGCACCTTTTGAAGAAGATGCTGAGTTTGGCGGCTACGGCTACCCGCACCCGTGGCCCGATGATGCCAGACAAGGCCGCACCAAATCAGGACAGCGTGTCGCCGGAGCCAACACAACCCTGGGCATTATTGTGACAGACGTGAAACTGACCGCTGCTCAGGCCAAACGCATCGCCACATCAGCACATGATGGTTTTGCCCGCGCGTTATACCCGGTACACACACCCGCCGACGGCGACCTGATTTTTGTCGCCTCAACCGGACAGTATGATGCCGATGACGAAGCACTGCTCGACCTGGGTGTGCTGGCGGGTAACACCATGGCCAGAGCTATTGCTCGTGGCGTCTTTGAAGCTATCCAAATGTCAGAACAGAAAAAATAGTCGGGGCTGCCGCGTGAATAAAACAATCGACATAGACGACTTGAGCCGCCGCATAGACGCAAAGAAAGATGAGCTGATTGCCCTCACACAGGATCTGATACGTATCCCCACAATCAATCCACCCGGTGAATTCTATGATGACTGCGCGCACTTTGTCGGTGAGCGTATGGCCCAGCGTGATTTTGCGGTTGAGTACTTTCGCGCCGAAGGCAGCCCTGGTGACACAGATCAGTATCCGCGCATGAACGTTGTCGCCCGGCATCATGGCGGCAGCGGCCCCTGTGTGCATTTCAACTCCCACATTGACGTTGTTGCCGTCGGTAAAGGCTGGCAACAGGATCCATTTGCCGCAACGTTGCTGGGTGACCGCATCTACGGGCGCGGCGCATGTGATATGAAAGGTGGTCTTGCCGCCTCGGTTATCGCCGTTGAAACTTACCTCGAGATGTATCCTGACCATCCTGGCGCCATCGAGATATCCGGCACCGCTGACGAAGAAAGCGGTGGCTATGGCGGCGTCGCCTACCTGGCTGAACTGGGCATCATGGCAAAGCCGCGTATTGACCATGTGATTATCCCTGAGCCGCTGGACAAAGACCGCGTATGTTTAGGCCATCGTGGTGTCTGGTGGGCGGAAATTGAAACCAAGGGTCACATTGCCCATGGCAGCATGCCTTTTGATGGCGACTGCGCCGTGCGCCATATGGCTGCCGTACTGGCACGTTTTGAATCCGAACTTTTTCCTCATCTGGCGACCAAAAGGACTGACATGCCGGTTGTCCCGGATGGCGCAAAACAATCCACACTGAACATCAACTCCATGCATGGCGGTGAATCAGAAGCATTTGAGGGTTTACCCACACCTCTGGTGGCAGACTCCTGCCGCATGATTATTGATCGACGCTTTCTTATCGAAGAACAACTGGCCACGGTGAAACAGGAGGTTGTCAGCCTGTTGGACGGATTGCGCGCAGACCGCGACCGGTTTGACTACACCATCAGAGACCTGTTCGAGGTGATTCCAACAATGACCGACGAACATGCGCCTGTGGTTCAGGCCGTCAGCCAGGCCATTGAACAGGTACTGCACAAGCCTGCCACGATGGTGGTATCGCCTGGAACATACGATCAAAAGCACATC
>CBDUMB010000098.1:0-8991 GCA_965368205.1 uncultured Pseudomonadaceae bacterium
CGCGTACGTCTGGTATCCTCTGCAGCCACAATCTGCACAGATTTGAGCACTTTTTCTGCTCGACGGGTGAGATCTCCAAGATGTCCAATGGGTGTAGCCACAACGTAAAGGACGCCAGCTTCAGGTAGCGCAGTCATGTATATCCGTTTAATCGCCGTTTTCGCCCTCATTCTGACAATCTCTGGGTGTCAAAGCACCACAAACCCGACACAGTCGGTGGGAAATTTAGCCGACCGTAATGGTTCAAGCCTGCTGGCCCGGGCAATAGGCAGCAAAAATCCTACGCAAGCGGCTATATATCGCATCCAGGCTGCTGAAGCTTTTGCCTATCAGAAAACTTACAGTCGTGTCATCGATGCGCTCACACCTGTGAACCTGGGACTGCTTGATGCCGAAGACGCCGATCAGGTCCGACGCTTGCGGGCAGAGGCCTGGCTCAACCTGGGAGACTTGCAGGCTGCAGAAACCGCCCTGGGGGGGCTGTCCAACTGGCAGCCCGAAGATCAGCTGATTCTTGCGGAAATCTGCGAAAACCTGAGCAATTTCCGTTGCGCAGCTGACGGTTATATTCAGGCATCAATTGCTCTAGGCCTGGGCGCCCCGGAGCTACCTGCTGACATTCACGACAGGATCTGGCAGATGCTGAGTCGCGCCCAGAGCGCGCCAGGCGCCTTTACTCATCGCTATCATCACGGTTGGTGGTTACTGCAACAAAGCATTCGTGACGCCGGCTCAATCACCGGACAAATGCAGGCCTGGCAGAGTTGGCAGGAACGCTATCCAAGCCACCCGGCTAATCTGCAACCACCCAACGCGCTGGCACAACTGAGCAACTATCGACTCCCGAAGATCGCATTTCTGCTGCCCCTTTCCGGACAGTTCGGCAGCGCAGGACAAGCGGTGAGAGACGGACTGATTGCCGCTTATCTGGGAGAAAAAAGCAGCAGCAAACCCACCATTCGTTTTTACGACACCGGCGCAAAGCCTGCCGCACAGTTGTATGAAGATGCCCTGTCAGACGGCGCGGATGTATTGGTTGGACCGCTGCTACGTGAAGAAGTAGCAGAATTTGCCAACGCCACAGCGACATCCCAAATTCCACGGCTTGTGCTGAATTACCTGACGCCACCCGGCACCCCTATGCGACCATCGAATACAAGTTCGCCGCTTTTTCAGCTGGGCATCGCCATCGAAGACGAAGCAGCAACTCTGGTAAATCACATTCTGCTGGCCGGCTACGAAAACACCCTGGTTATCCACAGTAATGAACGATGGGCGCGTCGCGCGCTCAACGCCTACATTGACAACTGGCCACATGAGATGAGCCAGGCATCTTTCACCGACATCCAGAACCTCACCAGCGCGGTGGGCGAAGCCATGCAGGTTGCAGCCAGCGAGTCCCGCCGCACCAACATTGCCAATATTCTCGGCAAGCAGCTTGAATTTCTACCCCGTGCCAGAGGCGATCTGGACGCCATTGTTGCCTTTACCAGCCAGGTGGAAGCCCAGGCATTGGTGCCCGCACTGCGGTTTCACTTCGCCGACGACCTACCTGTGTTTGCCACCTCGCAAACTGCAAGGGGTGATAATTTCAGCGTCCTGGATGGTTTTGAGCTGACTGAAATGCCACTGTTTACCACCCCCAATGTTGCCCAGGGTCATCTGATAGAAGCTTACGCCCTGCAGAACAACCCGCTGGCAGAACTCTACGCACTGGGCTTTGATGCATTCAGAGTTGCAACCTGGTTGCCCCTACTCAACCTGCAAAGTCAGATCGCACTGCCTGGTGCCAGCGGAAATTTATGGTTAGAGCCCGGCGGCAGGTTCCGCCGGGACCTGGCACTGAACAAAATCAGCGCCAGCGGAGACAGGACACGCGCTGAATAACCCACAGTGCAACGCAAGGACAAAGGACCACTTGGCGAGCAGACGGCCTTGACCCACCTGCTCGGAGCAGGGCTCACCCTGATTGAACGCAACTACAGCTGCAAACTTGGTGAGGTTGACCTGATCATGACCGATCAATCCGCGCTGGCTGAGACCCTTGTGTTTTTTGAGGTGCGGTACCGCAACACCCAACAATTTGGGGGAGCTGCAGCAAGCGTCGATGCAGTCAAACAGAAAAAGCTCATCCGTACAGCCCACCACTTTCTGAAAACTCACCCGAAATTACGCAAGCTGCCTGCAAGATTTGACGTCATCGCGCTGAGCGGAAAACCTGCGGAACCGGACCTGCGTTGGATTAAGCAGGCCTTTCAGGCATAGCAATTTCGCTAATAAGAACAAGACCACGCATTGACGCAGGACCGGTCACACCGCCACACTAACACTTTCCAACTAAAACACGTTGATATGGCTAAAACTGTTCAAATAACCCTGCTGCTGGTTTCCCTCTTCACCTTAATGGGTTGTGTAAATGACCCCAGTAAGAGAACAACGGGCACATTTATCGACGATGCGGTCTTAGAGCCGCTCATTAAAAATGAAATCTTCAAGTCCAACCCTGATTTCAAGGGCTCACATATTGTTGTGGTCTCTTACAACGGGCTGGTTCTGCTGGCCGGACAGGTGGCAACAGCTGAGCTCAAGGAACAGGCCGCGACGGTTGCTCAAGAGGTCAACCGTGTCCGTAAAGTCCACAATGAATTGAGTATCGGCGGCCCCATATCACTTGTTGCGCGAACCAACGATACGTGGCTCACAGCCAAGGTGAAGTCACGCCTGGTTGGATCTTCTGAAGCAAAAGGTTTGAAGGTTAAAGTTGTTACAGAAAACGGTGTGGTGTACTTAATGGGGCTTCTGAATAGAAGGCATGCCGACGCTGTGGTTAACGTGACAGCAAACGTCTACGGGGTTCAGAAAATCGTGAAAGTATTCGAATACTTAGACTAGCCTCAAACCGGGCTTGTTATCCGGAGAGGCATCGGGCCCTTTCTGCTCGTCCGTTGCCTCTTTCGCATCCAGCATCAATGCTTCCTCTTCCGGGAAGACCATACCTTCGCGGGTATCTTTTGCATAAATCGCCCGGATCGAATTCATCGGCAGGTAGAGTTCAAAGTGCTGCCCGTTGAAGCGACCACCACACATCACAAACTGATCATCCATAACCAGATCGCGCACTGCGTTCGGACTCATGTTAAGAACAATCTGGCCGTCCTGAACATGGGCTTCCGGCACACTGACGCCGGTAACCGTCGCGTCCACCAGCAGATAAGGCGTCTCATCACTGTCGATGATCCACTCGTATAGCGCCCGCAGTAAATAAGGGCGCTGGGGTTTCACTCCTGCATCTCAATTTCAGTTTCGGTCAGGCTTGCCCGAAACGCATCCCTTTCAAACATCGTTTGCATATATTTATGCAGCGGACGCGTGGATTTTTCAGGCAGGGTGATGTCCACTTCTTTCAGGCGCCACAGAATAGGCGCAACACAACAATCGACCAGCGAGAATTCTTCATTCATGAAGTAGGGTTTTTCACCGAAAATGGGCGCTATAGCAATAATGCTCTCGCGCAGCTCCTTGCGCGCTTTCGATAACAGCGTTTCACGACCTTTGCCTGCCATCAGCAAATCTAATTTTGCACTCCACTCTTTCTCGACTCGGGTGATCCACAGCCGTGACAAAGCACGCTGCACAGGATAAACCGGCAGTAACGGGGGGTGAGGAAAGCGCTCATCCAAGTATTCCATGATCACGTTTGCTTCATACAAAACCAGATCCCTGTCTAGAAGGGTCGGCAGACTGTTATAAGGGTTAATCTCCGCCAGATCTTCAGGCTTCTTACCTGGATCAATATCAACGATATCGCAGGTCACACCTTTTTCGGCCAGCACCATGCGTACTCGATGGGAGTATTGGTCACGGGCATCAGAAAAAAGAGTCATAGACGATCGTTTGGTAACAATGCTCATTAGGGATTTTCGCCTCGGCGGGTTTTATATATAAGGAAGCGCCAGCAAATTAAGCTGGCGCCCATAGACTGGTGATGCTCTGTTCGCATCACCTATAGAGATGATCAGTGTATGTCTTTCCAATATTCACGATTGAGCAAGTAGGTAAAGCAGCCCAGGATCACCAGGAAGAGCATCACAAAAATACCCAGCCGATGTCTTTCCAATCGGGTAGGTTCACCTACGTAGTAGAGAAAGTTACTCAAGTCATAAATGGCTGCATCAAATTCTTCAGGCGTATAAAGACCACTGCCTGCTTCGTGCACAAGTTCGCCACACTTCTCTTCAGTAATGGCCTTACCTGGTACCAGCGGATCTCTCATTTCACCGCCGTTTGCAGCAATCTTGGGAACCTGTACGCAGCCTTCGGTGACGACACCCTGAAGGTCTGCAAGCACATTGGGCATTCCCACATTTGGAAACACCTTGTTGTTTGCACCCATTGGGCGACTGTCGTCCTGATAGAAGGTACCCAGATAATTGAACAACCATTCAGGGCCGCGAACCTTAGCAACCATTGTCAGATCAGGTGGCGCCGCCCCGAACCAGGCTTTGGCCTTTTCTGGATCCATCGCTGTGGTCATCAATTCGCCAATCTTCTGATCAGTAAAAACCAGTTTCTCCAGCGCCAGTTCATGGGGAATACCAAGGAAATCCACGGTTCTCTGGTAGCGCTGGAACTTCAGGCTATGGCAGCCGATACAGTAGTTCATATACAGGCGCATGCCGTTCTGCAGCGACGGCTTGTTCTCCAGATCCGGATCAAAGGGCTGCATGTCCCAATTAATCTCGGTTGCACTCCATACAGCACTCGGCAGACACAGGAGCAATGCCAAACATAATTTTCTCATCAGAGCGTCACCCTATCCGGTTCCGGCTTGGTCTTTTCAGCCCTCGTGTACCAGGGCATCAACATGAAGTACAGGAAGTACGTAATGGTGAATACCTGCGCGGCAATCGTACGGCCTTCGGTTGGACCTTTTGTACCGAGGTAGCCCAGCACAAAGAAACTGACAACCAGAAGTCCCAGCATGAATTTCGACCAGAGCCCTTTGTAACGGATAGATTTATCCGGGCTGCGATCCAGCCAAGGCAGGACGGCTGGAATAATAATCGCGCCCGCCATGACCACAAAACCCCAGAACTTAGCAGGTAAGCCGAATAACGGATAAGTTGCCGCTCGGAGCATTGAGTAAAATGGCGTGTAGTACCAGACCGGTGCGATGTGTGCCGGTGTTTTCAGCGGGTCAGCCATCTCAAAGTTCGGCTTCTCGAGAAAATAGCCCCATCCTTCAGGCGCAAAAAAGACAAAACCCAGGAAGAAGATGAAGAAAATCACAATGGCGTGAATATCATGCACCGTGTAGTAAGGGTGAAATGCAATGCCATCCAGAGGAATGCCTTTCTCATCCTTCTTTTTCTTGATTTCGATACCGTCAGGATTGTTTGAACCCACGTGGTGCAAGGCAACCAGATGCACAAATACAAGAATCACCAGCACCAGCGGCAGCGCAATAACGTGCAATGCAAAGAAGCGGTTCAGGGTAGCTTCTGACATCAGGAAGTCACCGCGCACCCACTCCATCAGATCCGGGCCGACGTAGGGAATAGCACCGACCAGGGAGACAATCACCTGGGCACCCCAGTAAGACATGTTGCCCCAGGGCAGCAGGTAGCCGAAGAAACCTTCAGCCATCAGCGCAATGAATATCGCCATTCCGATCAGCCACAGCAATTCCCGTGGGCCACGATAGGAGCCATACATCAGGGCTCGATACATATGCAGATAAACGACAATAAAGAAGAACGACGCACCCGTTGAATGCAGGTAACGCATCAACCAACCGTACTCAACATCACGCATGATGTACTCCACCGAAGCAAACGCCCCGGTGCCGGAGGGCACATAATTCATGGTCAGCCAGATGCCGGTGACAATCTGATTGGCCAGCATGACAATCGACAGCACACCGAAAATATAAAAAATGTTGAAATTTTTCGGCGCGTAGTAACGCGACATGTGGTACTCGAACGTCTCCGTCGCAGGAAAGCGAGCGTCGATCCATTCCATAGAACTGGTGAACCAGTTATTTTGGTTTTTTGATTCAGCCATTACGCAGCACCTTCTTCGCCAATCACAACGCTGGTATCGGACTCAAATCGGTAGGGTGGTACCGGCAGATTATCAGGCGCCGGCACACCGGTCGCGACACGCCCCGCCAGATCAAAGGTCGAACCATGACAAGGGCAGAAAAACCCACCCTGGCTGTCATTTTCGGCAAACACTTCCGACTCGACATACTTTGGAGAACAACCCAGGTGAGTACAGATACCGACGTAAATACCAATCTCAGGACGCATGGAGCGTGTTGGGTTTTTCGCAAAATCCGGCTGTTGCTCAGGGTTTTCAGATTCCGGGTCGGCAAGATCCTGACCCTGATTTTCTAGCGCGGAAATAGACTCCGGCGTTCGATACACAATGAAAATCGGCTTGCCGCGCCAAGCCACAATCGGGCTCATCAGCTCACCAGGCTTCAACTTACTGAAATCAATTTTTACCGGCGCGCCCATTGCCCGCGCTTTGGCGCTCGGGCTCCAATAACTCAGGAAAGGGACTGCAGCTCCAACAACACCTACAGCGGCTACGGCAGAGGTGGCTCCTATCAGGAAATAGCGCCGACTTGAATTGACCTTGCTTTGCTCATCTGACCCTGCCGACTCGACAGAGCTATCATGACTGACATCGTCACTGCTCAAGGCTTGTGCTCCAAAAAAGTATTAACGATAAAGGTCTTTGGATCCGGTGTTTTTACTCATCTAGGCCGAGGGCAGATGTGGATATCACAACCGGTTGCAAACCTCGTTAGTGTATCACACGCCTCAATGATACGCGTGTTTTCTCTGCGCCAAATTTCGGAAAAAGCGCCTTGAAAAGGCGCTGTACCAGCGATTTAGCGTTTCGAGAACTGAGGACGCTTACGCGCTTTGCGCAGACCAACTTTCTTCCGTTCAACTTCTCTTGCGTCACGGGTCAGAAAGCCAGCTGCTCGCATCGGCGCACGCAGAGTTTCATCATAATCAACCAGCGCACGGGCAATACCATGGCGGATCGCACCAGCCTGGCCGGAACTACCACCACCGCTTACGGTGATTTTCAGATCAAGCTTATCTGTCAGCGATGCCACTTCAAGCGGCTGGCGAACCACCATGCGCGAAGTTTCACGACCAAAAAACTCATCCAAAGATTTGGCATTGACCGTAATGTTACCGGTGCCGGAACCGATGAAAACGCGTGCAGCCGCAGTCTTGCGACGACCTGTACCGTAGTTTGTGTTAGCCATCATCTGCGCTCCAACTAATTAAGCTCTAGAACTGCGGGCTGTTGAGCTGCATGGGGGTGCTCAGCGCCAGCATATACTTTCAATTTTCTGTACATCGCACGGCCCAGAGGGTTGCGGGGCAACATGCCTTTTACCGCTTTCTCAATGATCCGCTCCGGGTGCGTTGCGCGCATATCAGCGACGGTTGTGCCGCGAATACCACCAGGGTAACCGCTGTGACGCCAATATACTTTGCCCTGTTCCTTATTCCCTGTGACATGCACTTTAGCTGCATTAATGACGATGATGAAATCGCCAGTGTCCACATGGGGTGTGTACTCAGGCTTGTGCTTGCCTCGCAAACGGCGCGCAACCTCGGTTGCCAGTCGCCCTAAGGTCTTGTTCTCTGCGTCAATTACCCACCATGAGCGCTGCACATCCTGCTCACGCATGCTTACCGTTGTCATTTCTAGCCTCTTTTAACTGTCCGCTTTTTTCGCGCTACCGAGCAGCTTAATTTCGCCTGCTTCTGTTCATTTCGCCTGCTTCTGGCTGGCGTGTCAAAACAACACTGCGCGTGCAGGGGCCCTAATTTTGGGACGCGAATCATAGAGGAGCCACTGTGGGTTTACAACTGCCTTTTAGCTAACCCGCCGGGGCGACGCCAGCCCGATGAGAACCCGCAAGGTAGTCATGGGACTGCATTTCCAACAGGCGGCTCTGTGTCCGTTCAAATTCGAAGCGTAGCCGCTCACCCTGATACAACTCTGTAATAGGCACCGCAGCGCTGATAATCAGCTTCACACCGTGGTCATAAAACTCATCCACCAGGCTGATGAACCTTCGCGCCGCACTTTCCTGGTGGCCCGCAAGCTGGGGTACGTTGCTGAGCAATACAGCGTGATAAATCATCGCCAGCTCGATGTAGTCGTTCTGACTGCGCGGGCCCTCGCACAGCTCTGGGAAGTCAAACCAGACGACATCATCAGCCACAAAACGCGCTCGCAACACCCGCCCTTCAATCTGCAGATCCACATCCGACTCTGCGGTATCCGGCGCCAGCGCTGCAAAGCTTTGCGCTAAACCGCGCTCTGCAGCCGCATCGAGCGGAAAGTGATAAATTTCCGCCTGCTCCAGCGCGCGCAGGCGGAAGTCTATGCCATCGGGCATATGTTCCACCCGGGTATGCGCATAGAGCAGGTCAATGGCGGGCAGAAAGCGTCTGCGCTGCAGGCCATTCTCATACAGGTGGCTGGGTTCCACATTAGACGTCGCTACAAGCGTGACGCCATGTTCGAGTAATGCATCCAGAACCTCAGCGAGGATCATGGCGTCACCGATATCTGAAACAAAAAATTCATCGAAACAGAGAACGTCGCCTTCAGCGGCAATATCTGCCGCAACTTTACGTAACGGGTCTGAGGTACCCGTCCATTGGGCCAAACCCTGGTGAACACGCCGCATAAATCGGTGAAAGTGCATACGCATACGCCGCTGCTCAGGCAGGCAATCATAGAACAGGTCCATCAGCATGGTTTTACCCCGTCCAACGCCACCCCACACATATAAACCCTGCTGGGGATTGGCAGTTTTCTTGCGCCACCGGGATAACCAGCCAGCTCGGCTCGATGGTGGATTAGCTATTAGGCGATGAAAAAGTTCATCAAGCAGCCGCACAACTTGCGCTTGGGCGGCGTCTTCTTGAAACTCCCCGTTCGCTA
>CBDUMB010000099.1:0-8951 GCA_965368205.1 uncultured Pseudomonadaceae bacterium
TACTTAAGTGTAGTGGCCTTAACGCATTGCATAATCGAGGGTAAAACCCGCGTATACATTGCGGCCCGGGGCAGGTTCAAACAGTCGACCGCCAAACCCGTTAATGCGCACATTGGCGTAGTAGTCTTCGTCGGCCAGATTATTAACCCCTATAAACGGAGACCATGACCAGCGATTACGCGTGCCGGTGTATCCCATGCGAAAATTCGCCACAACCGCACTATCACTGGTCCCGGAATTGGCGTTATTGACAAATAATTCGTCCATGTACAACACGTCACCTACCGCATAAAACCCATTGCTGTGGCGATAACTGAGTTCTGCAAAGACCTGATGCTCGGGCAAACCCGGCAGGGCATTGCCCTCAAACTGAGGGCTGCCGTCAAAATTTTCAAATTCATAGTCAGCGTAGGTGTACGCCAGGCTCAAACGCAGCGCATCACTGAAACTTGCGACCGCGCTGAGCTCAAAACCCTGACGGTCGGTATCTGCATTTTCAAAAAAAGCGCGGTTGCCTATGTCCTCGACGCTGGTGATTTCATCTTCAACGCTGATCTGATAAGCCGCCAGTTCAAAGGCCAGACGTTGTTCGAACCCATCACCTTTCAAACCAATTTCAAAACTTTCCGCCTCTTGCGGGTTAACATCGTTAAAACCACCCAGGCTCACCGAAAGCGTGCGCGCAGGGCTTGCCAACTCGGTGAAGGTCGGCGTCTCAAATGAAGTGGCGTAGTTTGCATAGAGTGTCATCTGCTCACTCAAGCTCCAGGATAAACCGGCCATGGGACTCCACTGCTCAAAATTCAGCTCGCTGGACTGGTCGGCGTTGGCCAGAAATTTATCATCAACAGTCAGTTCAATATCGTCGTAGCGCAGACCCAGCACCAATGTCAGTTGATCACTCAAAGCAGTTTCATTACGGACAAAAAAACCGACTGTGGTGGCCTCTTCCAGCTGATCAAACGTCAGCGCACCTTTGTCTCCTGCATTATTCAGGAATCGCTGGCGATCATCTTCCTGGCGGTCTACATCAAGACCAAAGATTGCCGTATTGGCCAGACCAAAAAGCGTATTGGTGGCGGCCAGTTGAACCCCACCGCCATAAAAGAAACGGTCGAACTCAACAACACCATCATCCGCAACAAAGGGGATGTGCGTGCCTATTGGTAAAAACGCTTCGAAGTCTCGCCAGACATAATAGTTGCGCACCGACAAATCCAGGTTGTCGCTGAGCGGACGGGTATAGCGCAGGGCAAGCTTCTGTTGCTCCAGGGCTTCACCAGCATTGGAGCTCAGATTACGGGCCTGGGCAGACGTTGGGTCCGCAGCGGCCTGAGCCGCAGTGATACCCCCGGCATCGTCAGCCTGAGGTGAGTCGACCAGGTTGGCAATCAGCGTCAGCTCGCCCTCATCCAGACTGTAAACAAACTTGCTGTTAAACTGACGGGATTCCACGCGGGCGTTATCCCGATAGCCGTCAAACTCCAGATCACTCAAGCTGACCAGATAATTTAACCGGTCGTACTGACCGCCGGCCTTGAGCTGATATTTTCGCTGTTGATCTTCACCAACGGTCACCGCGGTTTGCAGAAACGGCGTTTCCGGGCCATCTTCCGTATATAAGGCTATGACCCCCCCTGCCGCGGAACCGTACAATGCCGCCGCCGGACCGCGCACAATCTCCATGCGCTGCAGCGAACCGATATCCACGTCGTCTATGCCACTCTGGCCGTCAGCAGTTGTAGACGGGATACCGTCAGCATAAATTTTTAAGCCACGAATACCGAAATTGGCACGCGCACCAAATCCCCGTACGGCGATGCGCAAATCCTGGGCATAGTTATAACGATTCTGCGCAAACACACCGGGAACCCGACCAAGCGATTCATCCAACCCCAACTGCGCTCGGCCAAGCTGAATATCTTCGATCTCAATCACACTGATGGCGCTTGGCACAGTGCGCACCGGCGCAGCGATTCTTGACGCCACAACGGAAATCTCCTCAATTTGAGAAGCCTGAGTGGCAGAGGTTTCTGCAGCATGAATCTGCACGGTTTGAAGAGCTGCCAGGAGCCAGAAGGCGCGGCGCGAAAAGCTTGTCATGATGGGTATCTGGCCTTGATTGAAGCGCGCGTATACTACGCAAAAAAGATGGGCGGGTACACGCCAGTCGCTAGCGACCGTTGGCAAACCCATCTACCTGGCGACGCTGTGCAAGGCCGGTGAATTCCAGGAAACGTTTCGCCAGATCCTGATCAAATTTCATACGCAGCTTCAGATAGGGACCTTTGGCGGTGTAATCCGCCGCTATGAAGTCATCATCTTCGAAACCTTCAACATTGTAGCCAACGCTCAGCCACATATTGGGTCGAATGCTGTGACCCACAGCAGCGCCATAGGAATATCGCGCTGTGCCTGCTTTGTGAGATGTCAGCATCGATGAACGCAAGGAGACATCCCAGCGGGACGCAATATCGTAGCGATACTCCGCTCCAAAAAGACTGGTGACGCCATCAAATTCATCAGCGTCGATGTTCTCAATCACGTATTTAAAGCCAAATTGCAGCGCCAGCTGATGCTTCAGACCCGGTTTGTAGTTAGCGTTGAAGTTGTTCACCCATTTTCGAGTCCGGGTATCAAAGGCGTTACCCTCGCGCCGCTCAAACACCAGATCTGTTCGATTCAGGAATGACCAGGCGCTGTCAAACGGGCGCCAGGCGGCTCCGAGACGCAGGTCAAGATTATCCTGAACAACGCCAGTCGAAGACTCTTCGTTTAACCAGGACATACTCGCTGATACAACACGACCTTCTGCGAGCTGGTGGTTAGCGCCCACCAGTACGTTCCATTTATCTTCTAAATCACCGGCATGCCATTCAAACCTGGATGAAACATCCCAGGCTTCATGGCGGTAGCCAAAACCTGTAAAAAATGCAGTAAAGTCATTGTCGATACTGCCTGATGCCGGTGGCACGTTGGGGTTAAACAACAGATCCCGCGGCTGATCCGTCGAACCGCTTTCCGCCAGCGTCTGTACTCGATCAAAGCCAATGTCATACAGCCAGCGCTCGTTGATACGCCACTGCTGCAACAGACCTGTCGTGGCAAACAGGCGGCTGCCATTTTCACCCTGCGCCCGGGTCACAAAAGAGTTGACGTCGCCGCCCGTCCACGGCCGAGCACGCACGCCAAAACGCGTATCCTGGGTGTCTCTATCATCACCCCAGGTTAATTCCTGCTCTGCAATGAAGTTGACCTCGTTGAACACTTCATACTCCGCGCCGAATATTGCTCTGGACGGATAATCGGTATTGCCTGAACCGCTGGACACGTCAAGCTCCGCATCCGCGCGCAGCATGAGTTTATTGTTGTAAACATTCTGCGCCACACCAAACAGCAGCTGAGTTGCGTCTGCTGAGTCCCCATTGGCACCCTCCTCAGTCACTGACTGCACGCCGGCAGAGAATTTGGTTGTGTCTTTACGCCACTCACCCAGCGCATTCACCACCAGCCTTTTTGAACCTTCTGCCAGCGCAGTCTGCTGGAAGCTCTGGCCACGCAGCAACAGGTCTTCACGCAGCCGATACTCACCTTCCAGACCAATCTTGCGGGTGCCCGCTTCCAGCGCCGACTGGTTACCCAGACCAAAAGCCTGCTCCTGCTCACGCGCGTAGATCCTGCCGGCCATTTTGCTTCCAGCGTGTTCTAACTGAAGCAGATAAGCGTTGCCTTCATCGTTAAGGTCCGTGTCTGTTTGTGCCACTTCCACTGTGAGGGTTGATTCCGTATTCATCTGCCAGGTGAGGTCAGCGGCAAGCAGGGTCCCACCCTGCCCTTCAGTATCATCATTGATGTAGGTTACCGCCACTTCGCTGTCCTGGTCATCCAGGCGGTAAGCAACCCGACTACCCGCTACAATTTTCTTGTCCACACCTGCAAACGCTACTTCATATTCAACTTCAATAAATATGGGATTAAAGTTTTCATCCTGGCTGAAAACAGGTTGCTTGAAGATCAACGTACCTCGGGAAAAATCGATGGTGTAATCGAGAAAACGGGTTAACTCCACGCTATCAATAATGTTCTGGGTCGCAAACCGATCTCGCGTCACGATGCGCACCGACTCGCTGTTTGCAACCAGCCGCTGGTTAGACAGACGATAGACACCGGACGTACCATCACCACGCAGTTCATCACGGACAAGGGCCTGATCAGTTTCACTGGCAAACACCTGGGTTTCAACATGTTCACCAAAAAACCCAAGATTGACGCCATTCAGACGGCGGTCGTAGCGCGCCAGCTCTGAGCGTTCAAAATTGGTGTCAAAGTCGCCAAACAGCGCTGCGAAGCGAGCACGCTCAAGCTTTAAGTAAAGTTTGCGTTGGCTTTGTGCATCAAACAGCTGTTCGGTGCCGTCTCCATACAGCGTATAAAACTGGTTAGGGTCGATCTGCTCACGCAGCTCACGTTCAAATTTCTTGTCGGTGTCATACGCTACCGTGAGCAGCCAGTCGCCGCGCACCATACCCTTGCCGTAAAATGCCATGCGGCCATCGGTAAGAGATTCATCTTCGAGATTCTGTTTGCCTAACGACTTCAGATTGCCGGACAGATCGTTTTGCGCATAGGTGCCTTCCAACAGACCCACCATTATCCAGTCGCGGTTACCCGGAATCATTCGTGCGCGGACTTTGTCACTGCGCACCGGGTCAAACTGAAACTTGATCTCGACCTCTCCGGTAGAGGTTGTCGGCTCCAGCTGAATATACGCGATGCCGTCACGTAACACCTGGTAACGCTGGTTGTTGAATTTGTTATCCATCGCCTCCAGATGTTTGGCTTTATCCAGCGCCATAAAAGGTGCTGAAACAAAAAACTCGCCCGTGGTACCCGGACGCAACGGGTAGCCTTCCCGGTCGAACAAACGCACCGCTATAACAGGCGGATACAAACCATCGGCAACCAGGTACGACTCTTCTTTGACCCACTCTGCTCGAGCCGGTGCACCGCTGAAGTGAGTACTGCGGGTGTAACGCTCAACTGCTTCGCCTTCGCTATTGAGCAACTGAGCTTCGATCACGCTATCGTGCTCAGAAATAGTGACGTTATCCCAGCGCGACAAACTGACGCCGACTGCATGATCTGTTGCTGTACCTTCGTAGGTCACAGGGTTAACAATTTTGCCATCCACCAGCAAAACCGCTTTTAGCGATTTAGCGTGGACAACCGCGACTTCAATCGCAGGCAACACCGGATTGTAGGTTTCAGGCGGCCAGACAATGCCCTGAGCGGACGGGTTCTGGGAGAGCCAGCTCAGGTTAAACGCAGGTGCTTCACCACGATCCTGTTCGGGTAATTCGTACGGGGCACTTCGAACGCCATCATGACGCACTGATACCTGCTTTTTGGCGACGTTACCACGAGTGTAATTGGATCCCCGTGAGGGCTCCATTACCTCAGAGGCTATCGCCACAACCGGCTCAACAGAGCCGTTAGTAGGCGCGATTTCGCGTAACCGTCTGGAGTTGCTCTGCCGGGCTGCGCGCAATGCTTTGTCACTGGAAGCGGTTACTGATTCAGCAATCATCACCAGCGATGCAGGCCAATTCAGGCTCAGCTCATTCTGGCTCACATCACTGCGGTGCTGTCCCTGTCGGGTAGCAAATTGCGACACTGCTTTGGAGACGATATGACCCTTGGGTGTCTTCACAAAGGTTGCAAAGCTCAGTGCATAATTAAAATGGTCCGCTGTGTCCGGCAGCTTGAACGTCGGCGCACCCATACCCAGACCGCTGGGATCTCCAATCGGCTGACCATTCAGTGTTGCACTCCCTTCTATATACGCCAACTGGTCTGCCAGCATGATGGTGGTGCGCAGATTCTGCAGCGGCACAGCGCCACCTTTGATCCAGTAAGTATATGTCACCTTGCCATCATCAGCCTGGGCATCCAGACGGCT
This sequence comes from uncultured Pseudomonadaceae bacterium, assembly GCA_965368205.1. Lineage (GTDB taxonomy): Bacteria > Pseudomonadota > Gammaproteobacteria > Pseudomonadales > Azotimanducaceae > UBA4421. The sequence continues at coordinate 5,960 of CBDUMB010000099.1, forward strand.
GACAATTTCACTGCTCTGATCTGGTTTAGGCGCGGTATAAAAATCTGCACGCCACAGGGTGCCGCCCTGCACGTCGACAAACTGCGAACCTGGATTACCGGCAAACCGGGTATTGTCTTCGCACAGCACCAGCTCATGGCTACCGGGAAGCGTTGCAGTATCCAGCGCCACAACGTGGGTGCCGGGCTCAATACCTTCAAGATGATATTTGCCGTCAATATCGGTGACAACAAAGGTGCCATCTTCCAGCCAGATCCGAACATCCGCCAAACCTTGCGCACCCGCCTGATCTGATACAGCAGCGTCGCCAGCAGGACAGCCAGTGGCGTACACCTGGCCAATGAGAATCGCTTTGCTTTGCAATAGATCTTCCTGCACCTCGACATCGGCAAATGCAACATTCGCCTGTCCTATACCCGTGCCTGCAACACTGGCTCGGTTACGTGCAGGTCCCAGCTTGGCACCGGCGGTAATTTCAACCACATAACGCAGTGCAATGCTGCTGCCCGCTGACAATTCGCCCAGGCGCAGGTCAAACTGTTCACCATCACTGGATAATTCGGGCTCAGATTCATCCATGCCAGTAACTTTCAGTGAACCCGGCACATACCGAAAACCAAGGGGTAACTGGTCAGACAGGACCAGATCCGACACCGTGCCACTGGCGTCAGCGTTTTCAACCTGAATCTGATACTGCACAAAGTCGCCCACGGCGGCAGTCTGTTTACTGGCTTGTTTGGTGACAAAAACCTCTGCGGATATCGGATCCAACGGCAGGTCAAACCCAGCAGGCACACCGGCGGCAACGCTAAACGTCTCTCCCCGCGAACCCTGGCCGAGGTTAAATGGTCCACCAGGCAGGAGATCTAACGCAGCATTGTCGAGCAGTGAGGGAAATGTAAAAGAAACCGGCGCGGTGACTTCCAGGCGGTATTCACCCGGCAGAATCACCGGAAAATAGAAAGTGCCTGGTGCAAAGTCAACGCGCTCACCGCTGGCGTCGGTTGCTTCACCACCCACAACAACGGTGGCTGGAAAAGCACTGACGCCATCTGCACCAAAGATTGCGTCCTGGGCTGCAAGTCCGGTGCTGGCATCTATCAAGGTGACACTGGCACCGGAAACCACCTCGCCGGTCGCGCTGGAAATCATGCTGAAACCTGGGTCGTAGGCAAGATCGGCAGATGCGGTGTCGGTGTTGTCAGTTGCATCCTGGTAACTGACCAGGATCGAAGCACCCGGCGCTGCCTCCAGCTGACAGTTTGCAGGCACAGCCGAGGTACCCGCAGTTTGCAGGTACCCGACAAACACGCCGGTAGAATCATTTGTTTCAGACAGCTGCAGGGTTTCACGCTCAGACGTGCCCGCAATCTGCACCTCAACGATGATTTGATCAGGGGCAAAAGGATCCTGATCCTGATCCGGGTCAACTACTGAAATGAACAGCGCATCATTGCGCGCAAGCCGATCTACCGGTGTCAGGGTAAGGTTCGCTGGAACCGACAGAGCACCCTGGGCAAGCGTCATCGGATCCGCGAGACTCGAAAATCCACTGCCATCAAAACAGGCCGTTGGTGCAACCTGAACAGACTCACTATTGCCATTGGGCGTAAGTCCGGCGAATACAGCAATGCTGCTGCTGGTCGGCGTGACCGGCTGCAGATCCAGTGGGATATCTACCTGCACTGCAGGACCCACAGGCACAATAAAGCTCTGGCCCCGCGAGCCGGAGCCTAAAGCATACGGCGCACCGGGTAGAACCTGTAGCTGTGCATCCGTAGAAGATGTTGGGAATGCAAACCGATTAGGCGGCACAACCTGCAGGAGATATTCTCCAGGCTGTACAAATGGGAATCGATAAGCGCCGCGATCATTATCGTAGAACTGATCTCCACTGACCTGTGTAGCGGGGAAACCAGTCACGCCGTCGTCAGCAAAAACCTGCGCGGGTTGATTGGTGAACGCGTCCAGCAGGGTAATCGTGGCACCGTTAATCAGCGTTCCACTGGCGCTGTCGAATACACGACCAAATGGATCAACCAGGATATCAATGCTTGCCAGATCAACATCATCAGCGATATAAGCCAACGATACAGTTGTACCTGCCAACACTTCCAGAACACAGTTTTCAATCATTGCAGCGGATCGGCTGGTTTGCAGATAACCGACAAAAATGCCCGTATCCACCCCTGTCTCAGAAACAGTAATGATCTCCTCATCTAATGCCGGGGTGCGCAACCGCACCAGCACCTGATCCAGGGCCAGCGGGTCCACATTAGCCTCCGGGTCTGCAACCTGCACAAACAGCACGTCTGCAGATTTCATGACACTTGTGGGGAGAAACTCTCCACTGCCTGGTACCTGCAGACTGCCGCCTGCCAGGCTTATGGGCGCAGGCAAAGGTGAAAGCCCTCCGCCGGCGACGCAGCTGCTCGGGTTCACCGACTGGAGCTGTGCAGAGTCGGCGCCGGTGGCAAGCTGCAGTGCAGTGATCGAAGCATTTTCACCGCTGCCACCACCAGGCGGTGTCGCAGTGAGCGTGAAGGTCTGGGTATAGTTCAGGCCGCCACTGTCAGTTGCAGTGACCATAACCTCAACAGTTGTACCCAACGGTAAGCTGACATCATCACGTAGTTTTAAAGTACCGTCGATCACTTCAAATCGGGGATCGTCCACTGCAAATATATGGCTGTCGTTTGCATCCGGATCAGCGACCTGGAAGATGCCTACATCGGCTCCGGGCTGCCCGGCGACAAAGGTATTGGATGACAGGCTGATTGACTCAGGCGCTTCATTAACATCCAGCACCACGATGTCCAGCTGTTGGGTGTAGCTTGCACCTTCAGGATCGGTCACAGTGATCTCAACCGTTACCGTTGTGGTTGTTTCAAAATCAAGGGTCACATCAGCAGCCAGTTGCAGCGAGGTGCCCACAACAATAAATCTTGGGTCATTCACCACAATCACGTGAATGTCATCTGGATCCGGATCA
>CBDUMB010000100.1:0-8826 GCA_965368205.1 uncultured Pseudomonadaceae bacterium
ATGGAATAACTTTCGACGTAGGACACCAGAGCAATAACCACCGAAGAGGGCAACAACGCGAGCCACAGGCTGGGGTCGAAAGGGGGTGGTGACAAGGCGGGTAGCCCCGCAGGTACTTCACCCACCGTTGCCATCTGTTGATCGGCGCCGCTGAGGATCGCCCAGACCACAGCGATGGCTGCAACCACCATCGGCCCAACCTTGGTGGCGGGGTGTGTGTCGTCGATGGTAATACCTATCAGTCGGCACAGCGGTGGCAGAATGCGCGGCCAGGCAAGCAGCAGCGTGAGCGCCACAGACCCGGTAATCAGCGTCAGCATGTCAATCTGCGGTAATGCATTCAGAAGAGCGGTGATCACCGCCAGCGGCTGTGATGTTTCACTTTCGATACCGGTGAAAGCGGGAATCTGACTGACAATAATCAGGATGGCGGCGGCGTTAACAAAGCCGGTGATGACGGGATGGCTCAGCAGGTTAACCAGACCACCCATCCGCGATAAGCGTAAGATCCACAAAAAAATACCCGCCTGCAGGCAGATGATGGTGGTGATCTGCAGGTATTCGTCGCTGTATTTTGGCGCGTATTCACTCACGGTTGCGGCAACCATCAGCGCGGCCACTGCAACCGGTCCTACCACCATCTGTCGGCTGCTGCCAAACAGTGCGTATAAGACCATCGGTACCAGACAGGCATACAAACCAGCTTCCGGCGGCACCCCGGCGAGAAAAGCGTAAGCCACGGCTTGAGGAATGGTCACCATGCCGACAATCAGGCCGGCGACCAGGTCGTGACCGAAGTCATCTTTTTTGTAGTGCTGCAGGATCGGGATAAGCGGCAGGTAGCCCGGCCATTCCCGTAAACCCATCTTAAACCACAGGGCGGGTCGCATGTTTAAGTTCGGTGGGTGGTACGCATAGGCGTAAATTGTAGCAGTAGTCTCGCTTGAATAGTGTGTGGTGCTTGCCAACACCCGGGGCTAAAGCTGAACATGGGGGCTTTATTGTCGGCATCTGCGTTGCCAACATCTGTTTAGCCTATGAGGGAGTGAGAATTATGGAAACCAAAGCCGCAGTTGCTTTTGCTGCTGGTCAACCGCTGAGTGTGGAAACGGTAACGCTGGACGGGCCGGGTCCGGGTGAGGTGCTGGTGGAAATAAAGGCCACCGGCATCTGCCACACAGATGCGTACACCCTGTCCGGTGCAGATTCGGAAGGTATCTTTCCATCGATACTGGGGCATGAAGGTGCGGGAATTGTGCAGGAAGTGGGCGCCGGCGTGACCTCTGTTGCACCAGGTGACCATGTGATTCCCCTGTACACACCGGAATGTCGGCAATGTAAGTTCTGTCTGTCCGGCAAAACCAACCTCTGTGGTGCTATTCGCGAAACCCAGGGTAAAGGGGTGATGCCGGACGGTACGTCGAGGTTCTCTCTGGGTGGGGATCCGCTCTATCACTATATGGGTACATCCACCTTTTCAAACTTCACGGTTTTACCTGAAATTGCGCTGGCTAAGATTCGACCCGATGCGCCGTTTGACAAGGTCTGTTATATCGGTTGTGGGGTGACCACTGGATTGGGTGCGGTCATAAATACTGCGCAAGTTGAGCCAGGCGCAAATGTGGCGGTGTTTGGCCTGGGTGGTATTGGCTTAAATGTTATCCAGGGCGCGCGTATGGTGGGTGCGGACCGGATCATTGGTATCGATTTGAACAATGATAAGCAAGTTCTTGCTGAACAGTTCGGCATGACCGACTTCATCAACCCCGGAGAGGTAGATGATGTGGTTGCAGCAATTGTCGACCTCACTGATGGGGGTGTTGACTATTCGTTTGAATGTATCGGCAACACTGATGTCATGCGTCAGGCACTGGAGTGCTGCCATAAAGGCTGGGGCGAAAGTGTGATTGTTGGTGTGGCCGCCGCAGGTAAAGAGATTTCAACGCGCCCGTTTCAGCTGGTGACCGGTCGGGTATGGAAAGGCACGGCATTTGGTGGCGCCAGAGGCAGGACCGACGTACCTAAGATTGTCGACTGGTATATGCAGGGCAAGATCAACATAGACGATCTGATCACACATACCTTATCGCTGGAAGATATCAATAAGGGTTTCGACCTGATGCACGAAGGCGAAAGCATACGTTCGGTGGTTGTGTATTAAAGGGCTGGATGATGGATAGAGAACAATGGCTGGCCCAGGTGCAAGAAGACATTATCGAACCGGATCTGCCGATCTGTGATCCTCACCATCATCTCTGGGATGATGCCAACAACCCGTATCTTCTGCCTGAACTGTTAGCGGATACGGGTGCGGGCCACAACGTCGTCAGTACGGTATTTGTTGAGTGTGCATCCATGTACCGGGCAGATGGACCGGAGATGATGCGACCGGTGGGTGAAACAGAGTTTGTCAATGGTGTGGCGGCTATGTCGGCCAGTGGTCGCTATGGAAAGATGCGGGCGTGCGCCGGTATTGTCAGCTATGCAGACCTGACGCTGGGCGCGCAGGTCGGACCTGTCCTGGATGCCCACATGGCCGCTTCGCAACGTTTCCGGGGTATACGGCACGCGGCAGGTTGGGATGCGGATAAACGGGTACGTCATTCTCATACAAACCCGTGTGAAAGCTTGTTTCTACAGGACAGCTTCCGTGCCGGCTTTGCGGAACTGGCGAAGCGGGATTTGAGCTTCGATGCATGGCTCTACCACCCTCAGATACCTGAGCTCACAGATCTCGCTCGAGCATTTCCGGAAACCACCATCATTTTTGATCACTTTGGCGGCCCGTTGGGCATTGGGCCTTATGCGGGGCAGGCTGACGAGATTTTTGCGCAGTGGCAGCGGGATGTGCAGGCTTTGTCTGCCTGTAAAAATGTTTATGCAAAGCTTGGGGGTATTGTAATGCCCATCAACGGCTTTGGCTGGCACAAACGTGATCTGCCCGCTACGTCAGATGAGATTGTGATGGCAACCGGTCGATATCATCGCGCAGCGATAGATATGTTTGGTGCCGAGCGCTGTATGTTTGAGAGTAACTTCCCGGTAGATAAGCAAAGCTGCTCTTATGCGGTTTTGTGGAATGCATTCAAGAAGATCGCCGCACACTGCAGTGCCGAAGATAAAAGCCGTCTGTTTCACGACACAGCGGTTGCAGCCTACCGCCTGTAGTGCAGCTAGTCGTAGAAGGCGGGTGCCAGGTTTAAGCTGTCCGCCAGGGCCTGGCTGTGTTCCAGCCAGAGTGTGGCACCTTCCTGCGCCAGTCGCTGTTCAATTTTCCGCATCGCCTCAAGGGTTTGGGCTTTGTCAGTGTTAAACGCCGGAACCCGTTGATGGCGGCGGCTGAATTCAAAATGATACAGATCACCGGACAGCAGTATCGGGCCGGTATTCTCCAGCTTGACCAGCAGAACCTGATGCCCGGGTGTGTGTCCCGGCGCCGAAATAAGTATCACCGAGCCGTCTCCAAATACATCGTAATCCACATCGGTCAGCTCGATGCGTTTGGCATCAGCCAGCTCGCTGTAGAGGCTGGGATCAAATATCTCGTATTGGTCAGCGTTCAGGAACGCCGCATTGTATTCCCGTTTGTTGATCAACAGGGTGCTGGCGGCAAACACATTCGCTGCGCCAATGTGATCGAAGTGGAAATGGGAGAATGCAACCAGGTCAATATCCCCCGGGGTCAGATTGATGTCCTGCAGCTGGTCAAGCAAAGACCGCGTATAGGTCACCCGCATGCCGGGCTCAACTTCCAGCTGATTGCTGCCGACCAAGGTGAGGGGTAAGCCGCCATCCCATAATAGGCGTTTGCCATTTTGTTCTACCAGGTAACAGGGCACAAACAGCTTGCGGACATCGGTTTCGTCGTTTGTTAAGCCAAAGCTTGCAACGTCGGTCATGTCGATGCTGCCGCAGTCGAAAACGTATATTTTTGGTGCAGCCGATGCGGGCAGACTTAACAAGCCTGTGACAAACAGGACAATAAGGGTAACAGGTAAACGCAAAAGATCTCTCCTCAGTCGAACAAGGTGTATAACGCCAGTTGCATGGCAATGAGCACTGATGCCCACAGACGCATATCCCGCCAGCGCGATTGATCGGGCGCCTCAGTAAAAATCACGTTCTTTGGAATCAGCCAGACAAGGGTGCCAAGTACCAGGAAGCCAAGTATCGACAGATAGTTGGCCCAGGCTACGGGTAGGGTAGACAGATCCATCAGGTGCGCCTCCAGGGTGAATAGGTCAGTTTGCTCAGATCGGATTCAGGATGGGCAGGTGTAAAGAAACTTAATATCCACAGTGCAACCAGGCTGTAGACGAAGCTGTAGAAGGCAACGTACAGCATGTTCATGCCGGTCCATAACATGAGTGACGAGACGATCACGCCGCTGATGAGTGTCCATAACCCGGCCTGGGGTGTGGCGCGTTTGGTGAAAGCGCCCAGCAGCAGGAGTGCCAGCATAGGACCCTGAAACAGTGAAAGAATGGTTTGGATAAACGTGAAGATGCTACCCATGTCAGCAATCAGCGGCGCAGTACACATGGCGAGCAGCAGCAGTATCAGGGTCAGATAACGGCCGATTTTAAGGTCGTTTTCAGGGTTCGCATTCTTCAGCACCACATGGCGGATGTCCCGGGTGATCATCAGCGATGTGGAGTTCACGCCGGAATCGATGGTGGACTGCAGGGCGGCGATAATGGCAATGAACATGAGTCCGGAAATACCCGGTGGCAGCACATTTTTGATCACCCAGGGCAGGGCCATGTCCGGATATTCAATCTGGGCTTTCATCACCAGCGCCAGCAGTCCCGGGAACACTATAAGCAACGGGATGAACATTTTCCCAAATGCGGCGAACATCATGCCCGCGCTGGCGTCCCACTGAGTTTTAGCGCCAAGGGTGCGTTGCAGAATAGCCTGTCCGGCGCACCAGTAGGCCGGCGATAGAACGAGACCAAGGCCCAGTAATACGCCTGGCCAGGGATAGCTTTCATGATCTGCAGGCAGATAGGCCTGCAGGTGATTCGGATTGTCCCGGGTGAGCGTTTCAGCAAATCCTGCAAATCCGCCGGTTTCGGAAATGCCGAGCCCGACGATGACAAGACCGCCAATGAACATGATGCATACCTGTAACGTGTCAGTGAACGCAACCGCTGCAAGTCCACCCGCGATACTGTAGGCGCCAACCACAGTGCCGGTGACCACAATGCCCACCCAGATAGGCCAGCCCAGGTAAGTCTGCAGGGTCAAAGCGATTGCCCATAAGGCCACACCGATGGCAAAAACAGTGACCACGCTGGTAATCACTGCTGCGGTGACGCGAACGGCCGGGTTGTAACGAAGTCCCAGATATTCGGGAATAGAGTAAACGCCGGCTTTCCAGTAAAGGGGGATAAACACCAGAGCGGCTACAATCATTGCCGGGATGGCACCAATCCATTCGAAATTGGCTTGGGCTATGCCAATGTTGAAGGCGTTGCCGGCGGCACCCACGTAACTGTTCGCGCCAATGTTGGTGCCAATGATTGACAGGCCAATCACCCACCAGGCCAGGGACTTGCCGGCGAGGAAAAAGTCTTTGGCGTTTTTGACACGACCAGACAGCCGCACGCCAACAAAGGTGATCAGAATCAGATAGCCGGCAACGATGGCAAAGTCCAATGGATGCATTGGCGCCCCTGGTGTTGTTATTGTTATCGTCACTGGATAGTTACATATCCGCCGCGCAAGCGCACGGATTGCAATCATTGCGCGGCTGTTCTAAAGAGGCAACAGAGATGGTTCGATCGTTAGGGGTGGTGTTTGTGATCTTCTGGGCTCTCGCAGCTTCGGGCGAACCTGCTACACCGACGAGTCGTAGTGCTGAAGTCTCGGCATCAGCACCGTCAGGCTTGGAGATCCTGGAGCGGTTCAACCAGACAGCGCCAACGCTTGACCCGGTGCCTACTGATGCCCCCGCCCGTCAGGCGTTTTTTGATCAGTGTTATATGGTGACAACCCATTGCCTGGATTACATCCGCCAACATCGCATCCTGGCGCAACGGGTATTGCCAAACAATCCGTTGTACTGGCAGAACTACTGGGTGGTGATGGAAGAGTTTGAACCGAATTTCAATCCGCAGGAGTTTGTGGCGCGTTCAGATAGCCCTTATGACTATCAGCGTTTGATCGAAGCATCCTGGCAATGGCCGCTTTATCAGTATGCGATGCGTGGCGCCATTAATGTGGACGATACTTTGCAAATGATGCGGCAGTCCCGCCGTCTGCTCAGCAAGAGTCAGTCGTTGATAGATGGGATGATCGCCACAGCTCTTATCGGTATCGGCAACAACGCTGCACACTACGTGTTGTGGCAGTTGGGTACAGACAACAATCGTAACGCAGCGTTGCAGATTCAGCAGCTGTTGGTAGATGAAGCTGGCAAGAGCCTGCGTGCTGGTCTTGAATATGAGCTTTCAGTCGTGCAGGGGTTTGCACGTCGCGCCCCCGATGATGCTCTTTCTTTTTTTGGTGAAGGCGGAACGCTGGAATCCTTTTTTGCAGAGTATCGTTTGATGATAGACCTGTGGAGCGAACTGAGTGAGCGCAGTTTCTCTGCATTCTGGTCGCAAGGTGTTGACTTGTCCGCGTCCGGGGCCGTCCAGCAACCCCTCTTCAGCTTTGGTGAAGGCAGTGCCTATGGACCGGCGTTTGCATCGTACGTTGTCACGCTGCAGGAGGGTTGGGTTCATGCCCGTGTCTTTGCCGCCCTGGGTGACATTTATGCCGGCCGAGTTGCGCCAGGTTTGCCGGCGCGCCCGGATCCCAGCCCCTGGCAGTGGGAATGGCGGGATGACCCCGAGCAGTTATGTTTGACACCGGCAGCGGTGCATCCCTCTTTTGTGGTTGCTGAAGCTTGCGTTGAATACCTGGGTCCTACACCATAGGTCGCTACATGCTTGGCTTGTCAGATAAACAAACAAAGCTTCTCCGATAAGGAAACTTACGATGAGTATTAAAGTCATTGGTGCAGGATTCGGTCGTACAGGCACCCTCTCACTCAAGCACGGATTGGAAATGTTGGGGTTCGATAAGTGTTACCACATGATGGAAGTGCACTTGAATCCTACTCATACGCAAGCCTGGAAAGACCTTGCTGATGGCATTGCACCAGACTGGCATCAGCTGTTTGAAGGTTATCAGGCGTCGGTAGACTGGCCCTCCTGTAACTTCTGGCGGGAACAGATGGTTGCGTTCCCCGAGGCGAAAGTGATCCTCACCCGGCGTGATCCGGAAAAATGGTACACCAGCATCATGAATACCATCTGGCCCAGTTCAAAGGCGAGCGCGGCCAGCGAAGAGCCTGCTGCAAAGCTGAGGTCGAGTATGGTTTTTGCCTTGATCTGGGACGGCATTTTTGCAGGCCGTATGGACGACAAAGATTTTGTCATCAGCCAGTTTGAAAAGCACAATCAACAGGTCATTGATGAAGTGCCGGTGGATAAGTTACTGGTCTACGAGCCCGGTGATGGCTGGGCGCCTTTGTGTGAGTTTCTGCAGGTCCCGGTGCCCGAGGCAGAATACCCGCGGGTGAATTCAACCGAAGACTTTCGCGCCCAATGGGACAAAATTGCCCGGCAGGCAAAAGACAAAGATAACGCTTAAAACCTTCCAGCTAGTGATCGCGCAGAGCGATAAACTGCCGCACTGCCTGCAACTCGTAACCTGCGTGCAGTTTGCGCTGAGTGTCGAGGGTTTGCAGGCGCTGCATGTTGAACCAGTCCAGGTCTAACAGTTCCGTATCGTCGTAACTCGATATCCGGTAGTCCACGTCCGCGCCATAAACCATATGGTCACTGCCTTTATAGTGATAAGCGCCTATTTCTGTAAAGTCAGTCAGATAGAGTTCAAGTTCTTCTTCCAGTTCCCGGCGCACGGCATCTGCCGGTGCTTCGCCGCGCTCGATACTGCCGCCGGGTAATCCCCACCGTTTGTGTGTGCGCGCCCAGAAACTGGAGTGAATGGCAAACAGGAACTGGTCTTCGAAGCGCAGTACGCAACGTGCGGTTTTGAAGCGACTGTGAAATTTCACAACGTTGGCGCAGATCCAGGTGTCGGTCCTGGTGGTTGGGGCAGCTCTCCGCCAAACAAACCGACTAACAGAGCCCAGACAAACACCAGCACAAAAGATGCACCGATGCCGACGACAACTGTGCGCCACATCGGAAAGTACTGACCGCCCATTTCCTCGAAACTGGCAAACATCGGCCCCTGCAGTTTGTTAGCGATCGCCAGTACCAGCACAACCTGACCAATCATGATGGCAATGGCAATCGGTGCGCTGGCACTCAATTGTCCTGGCAACAGAACAAAACCCAAAACCAGCACCAGAGAGCCCCATAAGCTGTATATCGCCATGCGGCGCTGGCCGAGGGCCGCGTAGTTACTGGCCAGCATATAGCCGGCGGCCAGCGAAGAACCTAGGAAGGTCGCAATACCGATCTGGGTCAGGGAATACAGTGGCGGAAGTTTCTGTTCTGTCATGGCGTGTCTTTTTAGGCGTCTGCTGGTGATTGATCTGTAGGCTTGTGCAGTGACATAAAGCTGAATTGCTCTGGCTTGAAAGCGCCACCGTATTCAGAGAGTTCGAAAGCCTCTGCCGATTCTATGCCAGAGCCTGCAAATTTCCTTGCGATACCCTGGGGTCGACGGCTGTACCACTGGCGCAGCCATTGTCGTCGATTATGCTCAGGTACTTCGATGCCCTGTGTGTAGGGTAACCACTGATACACCTGGCTTGCATGGCAGTGTAACAGCTCTACGACACCACTGAGTACATCACTGGTA
>CBDUMB010000101.1:0-8819 GCA_965368205.1 uncultured Pseudomonadaceae bacterium
CAGTATATTTCTGAACGAAACCGACCTGACCCGAGCGCCCGTCCACGAACGCGCCAAAGCAGGCATCGGATACCTGCCACAGGAAGCCAGCGTTTTTCGCACGCTCAGCACCACGGACAATATCCGCGCAATTTTAGAACTGCGCAAAGATCTGAATCGCACCGAGCGCAACACTCTGCTTGAGCAGCTGCTGAATGAATTTAATCTACAGGGTGTTGCGACATCCATGGGGCAAAGCCTGTCTGGCGGCGAGCGCCGTCGCCTGGAGATAGCCCGAGCACTGGCCAGTGAACCCCGTTTTATGCTGCTGGATGAACCCTTTGCCGGTGTAGACCCTATTTCAGTAGGTGATATTAAAAAGGAAATCAGTTATCTGAAGCGGCGGGGTATCGGCGTACTGATCACAGATCACAACGTCAAAGAAACCCTGGATATCTGCGACCGGGCATACATCGTCCACCAGGGTCATATCATTGCAGACGGCGATGCGGCCAGCATCCTGGCCAATCAAACGGTACGCGATGTCTATCTGGGTGACGGATTTTCCATCTAACCCCGCCGCAACGGCTTAAATTACAATTTTCGCAGCACCATAGAATCAAAAAAAGAACTATCTATATCGACGCCGTGTTAAATTGGCACGGTTTTTAACATTTGCCTTAGGCTAGACTCAAACAGCCTTGAGCGAAGATAAAACAGCCCTAGACGAGAATAAAAAAACTTACTTATTCCGAAGGATTGGATGAAACAGACACTTTCCCTGAAGCTGGGTCAGCAGCTCACCATGACGCCACAACTGCAACAGGCTATCCGCCTGTTGCAGCTGTCTGCGCTGGACCTGCAGCAGGAAATCCAGAACACGTTGGAAGAAAATCCAATGCTGGAGCTGTCCGAAGACACCCAGGACGGCGGCGAAACCAACGACAATGACCAGTCCCTGGAATCAACCCTTGAGTCGGCAGAACATGAGTCTCAGCTTGCATCCGACAACGCGATGGACACCACCGTTGGGGCGGAAAGTGATGTCGCCGACGTCAATCAGGAGTTTGATGCACCCATGGGCGAAGAGATGCCCGTGGACTCAAGCTGGGAGGATGTATATCCAACCGGCAGCAGCCTGCCGGCAAGCGATAGCGACTATGACCCCATGGCCAACCGGAGCGCGGATCAGACGCTTACCGACCATTTGCTCTGGCAGCTTAATCTCACGCCGATGGCGGCCTCAGATCGAACCATCGCCGCAGCAATCATCGATTCCATCGATGCCAATGGCATGCTGACCACCACCACGCAAGATCTTTGCGAAGCGTTGAACAGTCAGCGTGAAACAGATCAGGACGAGATTGAACATGATGACGTCTGCGCCGTTCTAGAGCGTATTCAGGATTTCGACCCCGTCGGTGTTGGCGCCCGAGACCTCAAGGAGTGCCTGCTGCTGCAGCTTGCCCAGCTTCCCGCGCAGACACCCTGGCTGACCGAAGCTAATCTGCTGATCACCGAATATCTCGATCTGTTGGGCAGCAAAGATTTCACGACGTTAAAACGAAAATCCCGACTGGCGGACAGTGAGCTCGCTGCAGCGATGACCTTAATCCGTACGTTGAATCCACGTCCGGGTACTGCAATTGCAGAAGAGAACGCAGACTATATTGTGCCGGATGTGGTCGTAAGAAAATTTGAAGGTCGCTGGCTGGTAGAGTTAAACGGCGAGGCGACGCCACAGATTCGTATCAATCCTGTCTATGAAAATCTTGCCAAGCAGGTCGCCAGCAGTACCGACAAAACCTATATCCGCGACAACCTGCAGGAGGCACGCTGGTTTTTGAAAAGCCTGCAAACCCGTCACGATACGCTGCTGCGGGTCGCCAGCAAGATTGTCGAAGTTCAGCGCGGCTTCCTCGAGTATGGTGCGGAAGCCATGAAGCCGCTTATTCTTGCAGATATAGCCGAAGCCGTTGACCTGCACGAGTCAACAATTTCAAGGGTGACCAGCCGCAAATACATGTCCACGCCACGTGGCGTGTACGAACTGAAATATTTCTTTTCCTCTCACGTGGGTACCAGCAGCGGCGGCGAAGTCTCCAGCACAGCCATCCGTGCGTTGATTGAGAAACTCACCGGTGATGAGGACCCGAGAAAACCATTGAGCGATAGTAAAATAGCGGCAATACTGAAAGATCAGAACATCAACGTTGCCAGACGCACCGTGGCAAAATATCGTGAATCGATGTCGATACCACCCTCGAATGAGCGTAAACAACTGGTCTGAGCCTTCGAACCGGGCGCATTAGACACAATCACCGATATACAAACTCGCTTATTTTTCTTACGCTGAACATACGCTGAGTTTTCACAAGGAGTCATCATGCAGCTGAGCATTACCGGACATCACGTCGACCTTACCGAATCTTTACACTCCTATGTGGAATCGAAATTTGAGAAGCTCAACCGACATAACGACCAGATCACTCAAGTTCATGTCGTACTGAACGTTGAAAAACACCTGCAACAGGCGGAAGCCACCGCCCATGTTCCCGGCGCTGAGTTGTTTGCCAATGCGGACTCAGAAGACATGTATGCTGCTATTGATCAGCTGGTGGACAAGCTCGACCGCCAGGTAATCAAACACAAAGAAAAAACCACTGCCCATCATAAAGGCAGTCATGACCGCAGCTCGCACCACGAGCAACTTTAAAATAGATGTCCGATATCAGCGCGTTAATCAACGCCAGTAACGTTCACTGCCATGTTAACGCAAGCAGTCGTAAACGGGTGTTACAGCTCGCAGCGGAGTTGATCAGTGACTCAGCAGTGCCGGCGGACACTTTGTTCGACAGCCTGATGGCACGCGAAAGGCTCGGCAGCACCGGACTTGGCGATGGTATCGCCATTCCACATTGCCGCAGCGATTGTGACACCATGCGCGTCGGTTTTATTTCGTTAGCCAACCCCATCGATTACGAAGCCGGCGATGGTGAGGGCGTCGATCTGCTGTTTGTACTGGTTGTGCCGGAAGACGAACAACATGCGCATTTGCACGCACTCGCTCAGTTGGCAGAAGTTTTTTCTAATGCGCAGAACCGCAGCGACCTGCGTGCGTGTACAACAGATGCTGCGTTGCTAAAACAGATGCAGACTTGCCTCGCCAATCAGGTACCCGATACCAAAACAGCGTGAAACTTATCATCATCAGTGGCCGTTCAGGCTCCGGCAAATCCACTGTACTCAACGCCCTGGAAGACGCCGGGTTCAATTGCATCGACAATTTTCCGGTCATGTTGCTGCAGTCACTGGTGCACAACACGCTGCGGGATAAAACCCAGAAAAATATCCCATTAGCCGTTTGCATCGACGCCCGCAGTCGAGACCTCGAACGCTTTCCAGAGATTCTGCTTTCGATTGATCGTATGGATGTGGATTGTGAGGTTATATACCTCGATGCACGCAGCCCGACGCTGGTTAAACGCTTCAGTGAAACACGACGCCGACACCCCTTAACCAACGCGAGCACCGACTTGCGTCAGGCGATTGATGCAGAAGCGGAAGTACTGGAAAGCATTGCTGACCTTGCAGATCTCAATATCGACAGCACGCAGCTGTCCAGCCAGGCATTGCGCGAGCTGGTCAGCAGTCGGGTGGTTGCCCGCAGCAACCGCGGGCTCAGCTTGTTGTTCAGATCATTCGGATTTAAATATGGGGTGCCCGTAGATGCAGACATGGTTTTTGATCTGCGCTGCCTGCCCAACCCTCACTGGGTAGAGAACCTGCGCCCTCTGACCGGCCGGGACCCCGCGGTCGCTAAATATCTTCAGGCGGAACCCATGGTTACCGAGATGTTCGAGGACATCGCCCAATACCTCGATACCTGGATTCCCAGATTTGAAGCCAATGCGCGGGTCTACATGACAGTTGCGCTAGGCTGCACCGGCGGACAGCATCGCAGCGTGTATTTAAGCGAACGGCTTGGCAATCATTTCAAACAGAGCATCGATAACGTCTTAATTCGTCATCGCGAACTGCAAAAGTAGCTTTTGCACCGTTAGCACAAAGAAATGTCAGTTGCTTCAAGCGCGGTGATCGCTACACTCCATCACCAATTTGATAGTGTGACCGGGCTATGCGCACAACACAGTTAACCCTCATTAATCCCCTGGGCTTACATGCACGTGCGGCGTCAAAATTTGTCGACACGGCAAAAGGCTATGGCAGCAAAATCACCCTGGTTAAGGAAGGCAAAGCCGTAGACGGCAAAAGCATCATGAGCCTGCTGTTGCTTGGTGCACCCGTAGGCAGCGCGCTTGAGCTGATCGTCGAAGGTGAAGATGAAGACGCTGCAACTGATGGCTTGAGTAATCTGGTGCAGGCTGGATTCCACGAGTTGGATGACCCCGCTTAGTCGACCCTGATATGTCAGCAGATAACGAACCCAATGTTGAACTCAGCAGTGCGCCTCCACCCAGCACTGAATTTGGCAGCGCTGAAGAAACCCGAATCTTACTGAGCTCTCTGCGTCCGCCAGAAGTCAGTAATCTGCTCGCCTCAAAAACCCCCAAGGTTCGCCAGGTTTTATGGGAACTGTTAGACGAAGAGACACGCAATCAGACGCTGCAACACCTGTCTGAAGATATACGCGCAGAGTTTCTCGTTGACATGGATACCGCCCAACTGGTGGCGGTGGCAGACGAACTCGATACCGATGATTTTGCAGACATCCTGCAGCAGCTACCGCAAACCATCACCGATCAGGTGCTTGAATCTCTGGACGCCATCGACCGCGCCAGAGTTGAGGCCGTGTTGTCCTATGCAGAGGACAGCGCTGGCGGCCTGATGAACACCGACACCATCACGGTGCGACCAAGACACGCGCTGGAATTGGTGTTCCGTTATCTGCGCATGCGCAAAGATCTACCCGAAGCCACCGACGCGCTTATCGTGGTGAACTCCCGGGACGAATACGTAGGCATGTTACCGTTTGGCAAACTGTTAACTTCGGATCCAACAGTCACCGTACGCGAAGTGATGAACAGCGCAGCGACGGCGATTGACGTCGACACCCCCGACACCGAAGTTGCGAAAATATTCTCCGAACAGGATTTGATTTCAGCGCCGGTCATAGACGCAGAAGGTCGCTTGCTCGGCCGAATCACGATTGACGACGTGGTTGACGTCATCATCGAAGACGCCGATGAGGCTGTATTGGCCAGAGCCGGTCTGGATATTGATGAAGATACTTTTGCGCCCATAGGTAAATCCCTCCGCCGCCGTGCCATATGGCTCGGCATCAACCTGATCACCGCCTTTATCGCCGCCGCGGTCATCAACTTATTCGAAGAAACTATCGTGAAGGTGGTTGCCCTTGCCGTACTCATGCCTATCGTGGCCAGCATGGGCGGTATTGCCGGCACTCAAACCCTGACGCTGGTGATTCGCGGCGAAGCCTTGGGCCACCTGAGCCGCAGCAACCTTTTGTGGCTGCTGAACAGAGAATTTGTGGTGGCTGTATTGAACGGTTTGTTGTGGGCAAGCCTGGTGGCCGTCACCGCTGCTGTGGCCTTTAATGATCTCGAGCTGGGACTGGTTATTGCAGTCGCGTTGATCATTACCATGGTCGTTGCGGCAGTATCCGGCAGTCTGTTGCCCGGCATCTTACGTTATTTGAAAATTGACCCCGCCATCGCTGGTGGCGTGGTGCTGACCACGATTACCGATGTCACCGGTTTTTTTGTGTTTCTGGGGCTGGCAACCTGGGTCTACGCTTAGCAGACCCCATCAAGCTGCACTTTTCAGAACAGTGTCAGGCTGAGCCAGCTATCGTCATCGATTCAACCAGGACGCTGGGAGCGCGCACATTGCCACGATAATCAACATCGTCGCCAATGCCGACGATGGCGCGATAGATATCTTTTAAATTGCCGGCAATGGTCACCTCGGCGACCGGGTAGGTAATCTCGCCGTTTTCCACCCAGAAGCCAGCGGCGCCGCGCGAATAATCGCCCGTCACACCATTGATACCCTGACCCATAAGCTCCGTGACCAACAGCCCTGTACCCATCTGCTTGAGCAGATCAGCCAGCGGTGTCTGCGGACCATCCACATCCAGGTTATACACGCCTCCGGCGTTGCCGGTAGGTGCCAGTTTCAGTTTGCGTGCCGAGTAACAGGATAAGACGTAGCTCGATACGCAGCCATCAGCAACAAAACTTTTACTGCGGGTAGCCACTCCATCACCATCAAAATTTGCACTGCCAAGACTGTTGAGTAAGTGTGGCCGTTCGGTAAGCGACAACCAGTCAGGCAATACCTGCTGGCCCATTGAGTCGAGCAGGAAAGATGCCCGTCGATACAAAGCACCACCGCTGATTGCGCCAATCAAATGCCCGAACAGGCCACCTGCCATATTGGGCGCAAACATCACCGGGTAGCTGCCGGTGGGCGCATTTTGTGGAGACAACCGCGCCACGGTACGCTCACCCGCAAGACGACCTACCGTTTCAGCAGAATCAAGCTCAGTTGCGTTTCGCGCCACCGTATACCAGTAATCCCGCTGCATCCCGTTCTCATCTTCACCGATCAAAACACAACTCAAACCGTGGCGGGTGCCGGCATACGCACCGATAAAGCCATGGCTGTTGCCATAAATGCGCAGCGACTGCTGGGTATTCACCTGCGCGCCGTCAGAATTCGACAAGCGTGCATCTACTGCAAGGCCTGCCGCCTCACACGCTTTAGCCAGCTCTGCAGCTTGCTGTGGTTCTACCTCCCAGGGATGGAACAAGTCCAGATCCGGCAATGTTGTCGGCGACAGGTCTGCATCGGCCAGACCGTTACAGGGGTCCTCTTCAGTGTGAGAAGCGATGTTTTTTGCAGCGGCAACGGTGTCCGCTATTGCGCGTTCGCTGCTGTCGGTAGTACTGGCTGAACCCTTGCGTTGACCGTAATAGAGGGTAATACCGAAACCCCGGTCCTGGTTGAACTCCACGTTCTCCAGTTCGCCTTTACGCACGCTGACGGACAACCCGGAATCGACACTTACTGAGACTTCTGCCTGATCAGCGCCTTGTTGTCGTGCTTCGGTCAGAATATCCTGCACTAACGCTGTAAGCTTGTGTTCTTGTTCTCTTAAATCCACCACATATCCTAAGCTAAATTGAAACCATCGCCGTGTCTGACGAAATAAATCAAAACGACAACTCCTCCGAATCCACAGAGGAACTGCCTTCCAAAACCGCCCGCAAGCGGGAAGCACAACGACTGTTGGAACTGGGCCGCCGCCTTGGCCAACTCAATGCCGAACAGTTTGCCTCGCTCAATCTGCCCCCACAACTGGCTCATGCCATTGAGGAGTACCGGCGGTTTACCAGTCACGGCGCCAAAAAACGTCAGCTCCAATTTGTCGGCAAACTGATGCGCAAAGTGGACACTAGCGCCATCGAAGCCCATCTTGCAGATCTGGACGGGAAATCTGCCGAAGCGCAATATCAATTCAACCAACTTGAGCAGTGGCGCGAAGTCTTGCTTGCAGAACCTGCCAGCTTAACGGACTTCATCGCGACATACCCACAGGTTGATCGCCAACAACTGCGCCAGCTGGTCAAGAAAGTACACAGCGCGCGTAATGAACCCGACCAGAAGGCTGCCTCGCGCAGACTGTTCCGCTTTTTAAGGGAAACCAGCGAGTTGTCAGCGTAGTTCTACGCCTGGGTGCCGCCCACCACGATCTCATCAACTTTCAACGTCGGCTGGCCAACACCTACCGGCACCGACTGGCCATCTTTACCGCACACGCCTACACCGGTATCGAGTTTTAAATCATTACCCACCATAGATACTTTGTTCATCACATCGGGTCCATTGCCAATCAGAGTCGCACCACGAATCGGAGCCGTTACCTTGCCGTTTTCAATTAAGTAAGCTTCGGTTGCAGAAAATACAAAACGCCCGGAGGTGATATCAACTGAGCCACCGCCAAAATTCACTGCATAGACGCCTTTGTCTACCGAGGCAATGATTTCAGCAGGATCATGGTCTCCGGGCTGCATAAAGGTATTGGTCATCCGCGGCATAGGCAGGTGGGCATAAGACTGACGTCGACCGTTGCCGGTAGAAGCTACGTTCATTAACCGGGCATTCAATTTGTCCTGCATATACCCGCGCAAGATACCGTTCTCGATCAATACGGTAGATTGCGTCGGGGTGCCTTCGTCATCCACCGTCAGCGAGCCGCGCCGACCTGCCATGGTGCCATCATCAACCACTGTGCATAACGTGGATGCGACCTGTTGACCCACGCGGTTGGCGAAAGTCGAACTGCCTTTACGATTGAAATCACCTTCCAGACCGTGACCTACGGCTTCATGCAGAAGAACCCCGGGCCAACCCGGCCCAAGCACCACCTGCATCGGTCCTGCAGGGGCATCTCGCGCATCAAGATTAACCATTGCCATCCGCACTGCCTCAGCAGCCAGATCTTCCGCCCAGCTGCCCTGCTGCAGCTCATCCAGTCCGCGGCGTCCGCCGCCACCAGCATTACCCCTTTCGCGTCGCCCTCCTGCCTCAGCGATCACGGAGACATCAAGCCTGACAAGAGGGCGTAAATCAGCACCCAGGGTACCGTCGCTCGCCATCACCAGCATCACGTCATGGTTGGCTGAAATCCGCACATTAACTTCTTTGATGCGGGGATCCGCCGCACGCGCAGCTCGATCGATCCGTTGTAACAGTTGCACTTTTGCTACTTCATCTAACAGACTGATCGGATCTGCACCAGGATACAGCGCACTGGCCGTTGGCGATTGAAAAGCAGGTGCTGCACGTGGGGT
>CBDUMB010000102.1:0-8764 GCA_965368205.1 uncultured Pseudomonadaceae bacterium
GGCGAGGCATCAGGGGATAATCTCGGCGCTGGCCTGATGACGGCCATGCAGGCCCAATCCAAACAACCCCTGAAGTTCATTGGTGTTGGCGGTGAGGCAATGGTCGCGGCCGGATTGTCTGCATTGGCACGTCTGGACGCGCTGGCGGTCAATGGCTTTCGTGACCCTATTCTGAAGCTGCCTGAGTTGATCTCTTTATTGCGACGTCTGATCAGAACCTTTGAGCAAGCGCAGATCGATGTATTTGTGGGTATTGATTTCAACGTCTTCAATTTTATTCTCGAAGCAGCACTGCGCAAGCGCGGGATTAAAACCGCTCATTATGTGAGTCCTTCAGTCTATGCCTGGCGAGCCGGACGTACCAAACGCGTCGCCAGAAGCGCCGACCTGTTGCTGTGTCTGTATCCGTTTGAGCCTGCCTTTTACGCACAGACCTCCGTGCATGCTGAATTCGTCGGTCACCCGCTGGCTGACGAGATTGATATGTTGGCGGGCGCTGATCCGGCGCGATTGACCGCGCGCCAGGCGTTGGGTGTTGGGCCAGATGCAACTGTTCTGGCGATGCTGCCTGGCAGTCGCAACAGCGAAGTAGAACTGATGATTGAACACTTTCTCGGCGCTGCTGCGTTGTTTGCAGAGCAAACGCCAGACACCGTAACAGTGATTCCCTGCGTACGACCGGCAATCAGAGAACGGGTTGAAACCGCACTGCAGGCTTATCCGCAGCTGGTGGTCAAACTCTACGAGGGTAATGCCCGCCAGGCGCTGGTGGCCTGTGATGTTGCTCTGGTGAAGTCCGGTACCAGCACCCTGGAAGCGATGTTGCTGCATCGTCCGATGGTGGTCAGTTACAGGTTGGGATGGTGGACCTATCAACTGGCAAAACGGGTTTTGCGTACACCCTATGTGGCGCTTCCCAACATTCTGGCCGGACGCCCGCTGGTACCGGAGTTGTTGCAGCACGAAGGCACAGCCCAGGCACTTGCTCAAGCACTGCAGCAGGAACTGCATGCAGCAGCGCAGGACGCTGAAAATACCGGCGCATTCGAACAGCTACATCAACAATTACGACAGGGTGCTGATGCTAAGTCAGCAGCCAGCGTGTTACGCTTGCTGGCAGAAAATACCACAGGTTCCTAAGCGTGCAGTCTGCCTCTTCAGTGCCAGCTCAAACAGTGCCCGTTCAAGCTTCTCTACTACATCAGGCAAGCCCTGATGGCGCGCATAAACCCTGGGATGAACCGCTCCACGCCGGCGTTGATGAGGTGGGCATCGGTCCGTTGGCGGGCCCGGTGGTTGCAGCGGCAGTCATCCTTGACCCTGCTAACCCGATTGCGGCGCTCGCCGATTCAAAAAAGCTTACCCCGAAAAAACGCGAAATTCTGGATGTTGAGATTCGGCAGAACAGTCTGTGTTGGGCGCTGGGTTGGGCCTGGGTGGATGAAATTGATGAACTGAACATCCTGCGCGCCAGCCATGTGGCTATGCAACGTGCCTGTGAGCAACTGCGTGCTGTACCCGTGCACATCTGGGTGGATGGTAATAAGGTGCCAGAATTTGGTGTGCCAGCGGTTGCTGTTGTGCAGGGTGATAAACATGTGCCGCAAATCAGCGCCGCATCAATCATCGCTAAGGTTGCCCGGGATAAATACATGAGCGCTTTAGCCTGCCAATATCCAGGTTATGGTTTTGCTCAGCACAAAGGTTATCCCACAAAGGCGCACCTGGCTGCACTCCTGGCATTAGGTGCCACGGAATATCATCGAAGGAGTTTTGCACCGGTGCGCAATGTGCTTGCTGAGGAGTCCCGGTCCGCGTGAGTGAAAATACTGCAAGTCCAAACGAACCAGGTGCCTTAGTCGACCCGGGTTTTGTGCATCTGCATGTGCACAGTGAGTTTTCCCTCGCTGACGGATTGCTAAAGGTGAAGCCGCTGATTGCAAATCTGGCAGGGCAGGGTGCGCCTGCGGTGGCGCTTACCGACATTGGTAACCTGTTTGCTCTGGTGAAGTTTTATGAAGCCGCGCTTGGGCGCGGGATCAAGCCGATTCTCGGGGTAGAGCTTCAAGTGCAGACAAGTGAAGACGCCGAGGAGCAGCCTGCGCGCGTGGTGCTGCTGGCGATGAACAGGCAGGGTTACAACAACCTGATACTGCTGGTGTCCGCCAGCTACACCACAGTCACGACCCGGGGATTAGTCACCGAAGCACTGATATTTCAGCATTCGGAAGGGTTGATTGCCCTGTCTGGTGGGGTAGGTGGGCATCTTTGGCAGCATGCCGTAGATGGCGATCAGGCGCTGTTAGCGCCACGCATTCAACGCTGGCAGGCTGAATTTGGTGACCGTTACTATCTAGAACTCACCCGTACTGGACGAACGGGGGAAGACGCTGCCAATGCCAGTTTGGTGAGCATGGCGACTCAGCTCGGTGTGGCCGTGGTGGCAACCAACGACGTCTGTTTTGCTGTGCCAGAAGATTTTGAGGCCCATGAAACACGGGTTGCCATCCATGAAGGCATGACTCTGGATGACCCTCGTCGACAGCGTAAATACAGCGAACAGCAATATCTGCGCAGCGATGCGGAAATGGCGGCGCTGTTTGCTGATATACCCGTTGCGCTGCAGAACTCGGTGGAAATTGCCAAACGCTGTTCGGTTGAAGTGCAGTTGGGTGAATACAAACTGCCGGATTATCCTATCCCTGAAGAACACACAGCCGCCAGCTTCCTCCAGCTGACCGCCATGCAGGGGTTGGATGAGCGCATCGAGACCCGCGGCTTGCGTGCCCCGGACGCCACCAGAGATGACTACGTCGCCCGGCTCGAGTTCGAACTCAACGTCATTAATGAAATGGGCTTTGCCGGTTATTTCCTGATCGTTATGGAATTTATTGCCTGGGCTAAAGCCAATTCCATTCCTGTTGGGCCGGGACGAGGATCCGGCGCCGGCTCGCTGGTTGCTTATGTGCTTGGAATCACTGATTTAGACCCCCTCGAATACGATCTGTTATTCGAACGTTTTCTGAATCCTGAACGGGTCTCTATGCCGGATTTCGATGTCGATTTCTGTATGGAAGGCCGCGATCGCGTTATCAACCATGTCAGTGAGCTGTATGGCCATGAAGCGGTCAGCCAGATCATTACATTTGGCACGATGGCGGCAAAAGCTGTGGTGCGGGATGTGGCGCGGGTGCAGGGCAAACCTTATGGATTGGCGGACAAGCTGTCGAAACTCATTCCCTTTGAAGTCGGTATGACGCTGACCAAGGCGATGGAGGAGGCTGCTGACCTGCGGGAATTTGTCGAAAGCAGCGAAGAAGTGGCCGAGATCATGGAGATGGGGTTCAAGCTCGAAGGCATTGTGCGCAACGTCGGGCGTCATGCGGGTGGCGTGGTGATCGCCCCCAGACTGCTCACCGAATTTGTGCCGCTCTACACGGAAGAGCTTGGCGGCAGTCTGGTCAGCCAATACGACAAAGATGACGTAGAGCGTGCCGGTCTGGTTAAGTTCGACTTCCTCGGCCTGAAAACGCTGACCATCATTGACTGGACAGTGCAGAGTATCAACGCCGGCAAGGCCGAAGGTGAGCCACCATTGGAGATCGAAGCGCTGCCACTGGACGATCCGGGTGCTTTTGATCTGTTACGTGCGGCTGACACAACCGGGGTGTTCCAGTTGGAATCCCGCGGCATGAAGGAGTTGATCGGTAAGCTTAAGCCGGACAGCATCGACGATATTATTGCGTTGGTTGCTCTGTTTCGACCGGGGCCCCTGCAATCCGGCGCCGATGCTGATTACATTAATCGTAAACACAAATATGAACCTGTTGTTTATCCGCATCCGAGCCTGGAAACAGTGCTGGGTGGCACCTATGGTGTGGTTCTGTATCAAGAGCAGGTTATGCAGGTGGCCCAGGAACTGGCTGGCTTCACCCTCGGCCAGGCGGATCTGCTGCGGCGTGCCATGGGTAAGAAAAAGCCCGAAGAAATGGCCCGGGTGCGCAAAGAGTTTCTGATTGGCACCGCCGCTAACGATGTGGACCAGACCCTGGCCAACGAAATCTTCGATCTGATGGAAAAGTTCGCCGGCTACGCTTTTAACAAATCTCTCTCAGCCACCTATGCGGTCATCAGTTTTCAGACCGCCTGGTTAAAAGCACATTATCCAGCTGAGTTTATGGCTGCTAACCTGTCGGCCGAAATGCAGAACATCGATCGCATTGTCGTTTTAATTGACGAAGTGCGGCGCATGCAGATTCCCCTGTTACCCCCAAGTGTTAATCTCAGTCAGCATCGGTTTTCGGTGCAGAACGACAGTATCATCTACGGGCTGGGCGCTGTTCGCGGGGTTGGTGAAGGGCCGGTGGCGGCTATTGTTGAAGCTCGTGCAGATGGTGCTTTCACTGACCTGCAGGACTTCTGTCAGCGTCTGGACACCAAAAAAGTTAACAAGCGTGTGCACGAAGCATTGATTGCCTCCGGCGCCATGGATGAGTTCGCCTTGCCGGGAGAGCTTCTGGATATGACCCGCGCGCGGCTTCGTCAGCAGTTACCCCAGGCGTTGCAGAGTGCAGAACAGCAGCTGCGCAACGCTGAGGCAGGTATTGTCGATATGTTTGGTGGCGTTGATACCAATGTCATCACGCCAACCAGGGCTATGGCAGACATCAAAGCGTTAACCGGTCGCGAGCGACTTCAGGGTGAGAAAGAAGCCCTTGGGCTGTACCTGACGGGCCATCCTATTGAAGAGTATGAGCAGGAGCTGAAACATTTCTGCAAACGTAAAATTGCCAAGCTGCGGGCAGAAAAGAAAACCCAGTGGGTCAGCGGCATGGTGGTCAGCACACGGATTATGAAAAGCCGACGTGGCGCGCCCATGTGTTTTCTGGTCCTTGATGACCGCAGCGCGCGTTTGGAGGTTTCATTGTTCCCCGATTGCTACGAACAATTTGGTGCCAAGGTGGCCAAAGATGAGCTGCTCATCATAGAAGGTGAGGTGGGTGCTGATGAATTCTCAGGCGGGTTAAGTTTACGTGCAGAAAAAGTCTATACCATTGCGGAAGCACGCCAACGCTTCAGTGAAGGATTTGTGATCGACTTTCGACAGGCGCCGTTGCCGCCAGACTTTGGTTCCCGGTTGAAGCAGGTACTTGGTCCGCACCGGACCATGGATGACGGTTGCCCGATTGCAATCTGGTACGCAGCAGCTGAAGCTCAAGCACGTATCTGTCTGGGCCAGGACTGGCGCGTGCAGGCCAGCGACGACCTTGTACGCTGTTTGAATGAAGAATTTGATGGCTGCGTACGGCTGGATTACGCGGGCAGCGGTTAGTTCAAGTGACGCGGCAAACGGCATCATCACAGCCGGTTGAGGCAGCCCTTGAGCAATCCCTGGCGGCGTATCCAGGCGCGCAGGTCTGGGTGGGTTTCAGCGGCGGCCTTGATTCCACCGCGCTTCTGCTCGCCGCAAGGCAGGTGCAGCAATCCCGGTTAGCAGATCTGCAGATCAACGCTATACATGTGAACCACAATTTACACGCACACAGCAGCGCCTGGGCAAAGCACTGCGCCGAAGTCTGTGTTGCGCTCGATGTGCCACTTACTCAGGCGACTGTGCACGTTCCAACGCTCGGTAACCTGGAAGCCAATGCACGCCGGGTCCGTTACGCCGCTTATGCGCAGCACCTACCCCCTGCAGGTGTGTTATTGCTTGGTCATCACCAGCAGGATCAGAGTGAGACCATTCTTTATCGCTTGCTGCAGGGGCGGGGTATGTTGACCATACGGCCCCAGGGTCGCCTCGGCAGCGGGCACTTCTTGCGTCCGTTGCTCAATCTGTCGCGCGCTGAGCTGGGTGACTATGTTCAGGGCCATGATTTGAGCTGGATTGAAGACCCGACCAATGCAGATACCGATCTGCACAGAAATTTTCTGCGTGCAGACATACTGCCCCGGTTGAAAACCCGCTGGGGCAATGTTGATACAGCTCTGGCCCGTGTCGCACACCACCACCAGCAAACAGTAGGCGCGTTGGTAGAGACACTGTCCTGGCTGCCTGATGAAGTGCCTGTGCAAACGCTGCCAACGGACCCCGAACGTCGGCGCGCGTGGTTGCGTGCGTACCTGGCCAGCAGGGAGGTGTTTACTGTCAGTGACAGAGGTTTGGATGAATTCATTGCGCAGCAGGCCTCTGCAGGTTCTGCACATCTGCAGGTGGGTGAAGCAAACATTTATATCTATGACAGCACGTTCTATTTTGAAGCTAAGCCACCACAGGCAATGGCTGCTGTGCTGCTTGAAGGTCCTGGTGTCGTGGATTTGCCTTACGGGAAGTTACATCTGCGGCAGGTACCGCGGGAAGAAGAGTTTGCCTTCAGCGCAGCGCAACCGTTGAGGCTGGCGTTCCGCAGTGGCGGCGAAACGCTGCAAGCGGTGACGCCGGGAAACACTGCAGACAGGGCTTTCACGAAAACCCTTAAACAACTGTTAAACGATGCCCGGGTGCCGCCCTGGCGCAGAGACAGTTATCCGTTAATTTTTTCAGGTGATGCCCTGGTCTGTGTGCCTGATATTGCGGTTGCACAAAGTGCTTCAGAAGCGTCAGCAGAAGACAATTCATACTGGCAGGCGCATTTCGAACCGCGCCTTGCTGCGGGCACAGCACACAGTAAAAAATGATCACCAACATTGAGCTTAGGCAGGCGTTTTGCTATCTTGCAATCCCATCTTGAGCGAGCCATTGTCGGCTGTCTTTTAACGCAATTAGCACTTTAGCAAAAGCCGTCCAGAACGCTGGTCGAGTTCGTTGGTTTGTGCACCTTTTGATGGGTATTCATGACGAGATATATTTTTGTAACGGGTGGGGTTGTGTCGTCTTTGGGCAAGGGCATTATCACTGCCTCTCTGGCTGCCCAGCTGGAAGCTCGCGCGCTTAAAGTCAACGTGTTGAAGATGGATCCCTATATCAACGTGGATCCAGGCACCATGAGCCCGATTCAACACGGTGAAGTTTGTGTCACCGTCGATGGTGCCGAGACCGACCTTGATCTGGGTCACTACGAACGCTTTTCAAACGTGCGCATGTGTCGCGATAACAATTTCACCACGGGCAGTATCTACGCAGAAGTTATCCGGCGGGAAAGGCGTGGTGATTATCTGGGGGGTACCGTGCAGGTCATTCCCCACGTCACGGATGAGATCAAACGCCGGATCCGCAAAGTAGCAGACGGCTTTGATGTGCTGATTGTCGAAATTGGCGGCACCGTAGGTGACATTGAATCCCAACCCTTCCTCGAAGCCATTCGTCAGCTGCGGCTTGAAGTGGGCAGCGTACATACGCTGTTTATTCACCTCACCTATGTGCCTTTCTTAAGCAAAGCGGGTGAAATTAAAACTAAACCCACACAACACTCGGTGAAAGAATTTCGTTCTATTGGTCTGCAGCCAGATATTCTGGTGTGCCGGTCTGAAAACCCGTTACCGCGCTCTGCACGAAGCAAGATTGCATTGTTTACGAATGTGGAAGAACGCGCGGTCATTTCCAGCTGGGATGTGGACACGATCTATCAGGCACCACTGATGCTGCATGATGAAGGTCTGGACGACTACGTCGTTGAACGCCTGGGTTTAGAGACGATCCCGGTAGACCTGTCCGAGTGGCGTGACGTGGTGCAGGCTCAACAGAATCCAGAGCACACTCTGAAGCTGGCTTTTGTGGGGAAGTATCTGGATCTGCTGGAAGCTTATAAATCACTGATTGAAGCGATTACCCACGCCGGCATTCAGACCCGTAGTGATATCCAGATCAACTATATAGATGCCGAAGACCTCGAAAGAGACGGCACCGATGTGCTGGCAGATGCAGACGCCATCTTAGTTCCCGGTGGCTTTGGTCGTCGTGGGTTTGAGGGCAAAATTCTGGCCGCAGCCTACGCGCGTGAACATAAAATCCCCTATCTGGGTATCTGTTACGGGCTGCATGCGGCGGTGATCGATCTGGCCAGGCATTGTGCCCACCTGGAAGGTGCGCACAGCACCGAAATTGACAGCGCGGCTAAACACCCGGTCATTGGACTGGTGACCGAATGGGTCAGCGCAGACGGTCAGGCACAGAAACGCGACAGTAACAGCGACCTCGGCGGCACCATGCGTCTGGGTGAGCAGGCCTGTGTCCTGAATCAGGGCACGCTGGCTCAGCGTGTGTACGATACGAACGTGGTCTACGAGCGGCATCGGCATCGTTTTGAAGTCAACAACCACTATCTCCAGGACCTTGAGGCCTGCGGTATGGTCGTCGCTGGACGTTCTGAAAATGGTGAGTTGGTTGAGATGATTGAACTGGTAGACCATCCCTGGT
Organism: uncultured Pseudomonadaceae bacterium; assembly: GCA_965368205.1. GTDB lineage: Bacteria > Pseudomonadota > Gammaproteobacteria > Pseudomonadales > Azotimanducaceae > UBA4421. The sequence continues at coordinate 8,357 of CBDUMB010000102.1, forward strand.
TCCTGGCCTGTCAATTCCATCCTGAGTTCACCTCGTCGCCGCGTAAGGGACATCCTTTGTTCACCGGGTTTATCAAGGCGGGCCTGGCTCATGCGGAGCAGGTGCAACTTAAAAATGGCACCGACGACTGATACAGCGGTCGGCAACATCCAAAGGATACAGACAGATGAAATATTGCGGATTCGATATTGGCGGGCGAGAACCTTTGTTTCTTATTGCCGGGCCCTGTGTCATCGAGTCAGAACAACTGGCGATGGAAACCGCTGAGACGTTGAAAGAAATTGCTGACGATGTTGGCGTGCCATTTATCTATAAGTCTTCTTTCGACAAAGCTAATCGTTCGTCCATGGATAGCTTCCGTGGACCAGGTCTGGAGGAGGGGCTGCGTATTCTCGAAAAAGTACGCAC
>CBDUMB010000103.1:0-8759 GCA_965368205.1 uncultured Pseudomonadaceae bacterium
GCCTAGCGCAGGGTCCACTTCAATTGCCTTACGGCGCAGATGGGTTGCCACCACTGCGGGTAATTTTGCCGCCACATGCAGGCCCTGGTCGGCCTCTCCAAACCCCAAATCGTTGCTGCGGGATAACAGCGGCACAATACCCTGCAGGAGCTTCATCGGGTGCGTCAGCGCTGGTACGTTCAGCACAAAGTCCGTCTCTGCGGACGTCAGGTTCATCGATGGTTGTAACAGCTGATGTAAGGAGTCGTCCATTTCACCGCTCACAACCAGATTGGCAACCTGAAAGAATGGGCGATCCACCAGCGTTTCTATGGCATGACCGCGATAACTCAGAGCGCCTTGCGCCTGTACGTTGGAAATCTCTGTCGTGTCCACCACAACACCCGCCAGACCTTTTGCTACCTTCGTCATCCGCCTTCTCCAACTGATAAGAGCCCCCAAACTAAGGTGGAACAGGCGGCAGCACCATGGGTATTCGCTTCTAACACTATCAGTTTCACTTATATAGTATCCATTTTATAACTATTATTAATACTATTATCACTTCATCTTATAGTTCGTCAGCGAAAAGCAGCGTAAGCTGGATCACTACAACACGGGTTGAAGCCTATGCAGATTGAACGTCATGAGGTTCGGGTATTTGATGCCATCATCGAAACAGGCGGTTTCAGCCGCGCCGCTGAACGGCTGAACCTGTCCCAGTCTGCCGTCAGTCAGACCATGGCCAACCTGGAACACAAACTCGGCACCACCTTAGTTGTGCGCGGACGCCAGCCTGAACTGACTGAGGCCGGGCGACGCATGTACAGCTACACCCGCATGATGTTGCACGAAGAACATCAGGCCCTGGAAGATATCAGTCTGATCAAAACCGGCGCGCTCTCCACGCTCAGCCTGGCAACCAACTCCATGGTGAACCGCTATTTTGCCCACGGACTGATGCTGGAATTCTGCAGCAGGAATCCGCTGACTCGATTGAAGCTCGATGTTGTACCCAGCAAAGAGATCATCTACGGCGTGGACGAAGATCGGTGGGAGCTTGGATTTGGCCCGCTGCAGTCCGCCATGCCCAGACATTTTGATATTCGCGTTTATTTTTCTGAGCAGCGCGTGCTGTGTGTGCACAGGAATCACCCCCGTTTCAGCGCGCTGATGGACACACCTGCTAACGAACTGGCCAACACCATCCTGCTCACTTCATATCTTGATGAGGCTACCCGCCGAGATGGTGCCGCACGCTTGAGCGACGCATTTGCCGGCGTCTGGGAGATCAGTAATTTAGACCTGCGCCTGGCGTTAGCCGCTGATGGCAAAGGTGTGACTTATCTGTCTGATCGCGTCCTGGCAGATACTGAAGGCATGGTTGCCCTGCCGGGCTTAGCAGTTTCGAATATTCCACGGGAGGTTGGCATCTTTTTTAAAAAACACGAGCCGCTATCGACCGGTGCGCAGCGATTTTTAAGTATCTGTGACCGCCACTTCGCCAAAGCAGATGTTTCTCTCAGCGCCCCTGCACAATCTCCTGGTCAGCCAACGCAGACCTGAGACCTTCCAGACGCCTGCGATTCTTTCCCAGATCAGAAAATCCGATCCGCGACGCCGATCGCATGGCTATTTCGTTGTCATCCGGCCGCGCCTTAAACTCCACGTCATCAACAAAACCAAAAACAGCAGTGCGCGCTTCGGCACGAAGATAATCGTTTGTTTGATTTGTAATCACAGTAATTGACCGATCTTCCTCTAACAACTTTACCAGTGCAGACCAGGCAATACCCGCATCTACAGTGAGCTGCAGAGGGAGGATGCCATGCACCATTCCCTCAGCATCACTGGAAACACAGTTCGGCGAAGCGGGACAGGGCGTAAGATCATTATTCATATTGTCGGGTCCCGTAGTTGCACATCCTGACAACAAAGTCATCACTACAGTGATCAGGATGATGTGACGCATCTCTATATCCGCTCCATAAAATAACATAGGCAATCCTGGGCAATGACGGCTTTATCTGTTGTGTACATGGCAGGCACCAGGGGGCGCGCCAGAGTAACGTGGCCGTTCTTGTCAGTTAAAAATTGAGATGTAACATCCCGATGGAGCGTATCTAATACCTGCAACGTCTGCGCCAGCGGTTTACGGGTAAAACCAAACTCCATACCCGCCGCCACAGGGTGAAAGTTTACTGACTCCATACCGGCGGTCAGAATCAGGTCATACTTGGAATATTCTGATTCAGTGACCTGATCTGCGAATTCATAAGATACCCCAGGCATGATATGAACTCTGGCCAACGCATGGTGCATCTGCAGCTCGGCAACATCCGCCTGCGGAACCTGATCAAGCGTCAGGTAGTGTTCCAGCAGAGACACTGTACGCGCGGCACTCTGCGGGTCTCCCACAGGTCCAACTTCTACCGTCGTTGAGGGGCAGAACTGTTGAACCGCACGGGTCAGTACAGTATCCGGCTCTTCTACCAGTACAGCCTTCTCGGAAAACAGGAGCGCCAGACCAACGGTGGCGCTATTTATCTGCGTCAGCACCGTATAATGAGGATTGCGGCCGGTATTGTTGTGAATATCCAGCGCGGCGAACAATTCGATTTGCGCCAGCCTGTCGAGCACCTGCGACGCCAGCACGGTCATGCCATGTTCTCCGCGCCAGATGCGATTAAAATCCATCTGGCCCTGCAGGCTGCGCACACCTTGTGCCGCCGCGGCCACGTTACCCACAAAAAGAATCAGGCTTCGCTCAGGTTCCGCATCAGCGGATGCCAGCTTCGCCATGACTTCACATAACGCCGGCCACCCGCTGGTTTCATTTCCATGCAATAACACCGACAGAAACAGCGGCGGCGTTTGTCGTCCTGCTATATGTATGAGCGCAGGACCACCTAACAGCTTTTCTAACTCGTGCGCTGGCGTTGTAAACAGCGTCGCCGGTGGACGTTCAAAGAACTGCAACATATTTACTGAATCCGACCGACCGCTAAACTGGCCAGGTATGCACGGGCTGGTTAGTGTCCTGCAGTTCCTGGTAGACCCGCACCATATCCTGCAACGAGCCTTGATTCAAAGTTTTCCAGCGTCGCTGCCAGGCAGCACCGTTCTGACCATTTTCCACCCGCGCCGCAACTATGCCCAGATACTCATCTATTTCATCTCCGGGGATATCAAGATCTGCCAGTCCCAAACGCGCCAGCGGCATCAGGTCTTCAAGAATCCAGGCTGACATATTTATTTCGCGGCGTGGCCGTTCCGAATGCTTGACGACCTGGGCATTCAAACCATAACGCGCGGCGGTATAGAAATTCTCGCGAGCGTCATGAAAATTAAGGCTTTGCTCAGGCGGCACTTCCTGCAAACTGAATCCACGCACCATACCGTAATAGAAAGCGGCGTTGGCAACGCAGTCTTTAAGGGTTGGACCGGCACTCGGTACACGCTGCTCAATGCGCAGATGCACCTGTCCATCAAAATCGAACCCCAACAGCGGTCGCACCCAGCGCCACATCGTACCGTTCTGAAAACGCAGATGACTGAATTTGCTGGGTGGGTCATCCTGCACCATAGGCAGTAGAATCAGATGTTCTGTGCGATTCTCTTCAAATATTTCAAACAATGATTCGTGTACATAATCCGAGCCAAAGGTCACCCGCGGTTTGTTGCGCGGTCCGACATCCACACTTTGTTCGAACAGCGGTATGCGTGATTCATCCCAGAGGGTTTTACCAAATAAAAACGGGGAGTTTGCGCCTGCCGCAACCAGCGGTGCAGAAGCTATCAGGCTGGCGTTAAAATCGCGAACCGCATATTCCGGTCGACACTGCAGGTGAATCTGGAAAGAGGTCGCCGCAGCCTCCAGCATCACATCGTGATGGCGCAGTGCCAGCGCATCATCACCATCGATATCAATCAGCAGCTGCTGACCGTCACGCAGGGCCATGACTCGGTCGTTGAGAGATTTATAGCGCAACATGCCCGACATATTGTCATCAACAAACAGTTCGGGTTGAGCGGTGGGACAGGTGCCAATGGTCAGTAGATTGCAGCCCATCTGTTCGGCTGTTTCCAGACAGTGTTGCCAGGTGGCACACAGCTCATCATGCAATCGCGAAAATACCTTGCCGGTCAGCGCGCAGGGGCTGCCGTTGAGTTCTATATTAAATTTGGCCAGTTCAGGTACGACCAGCGGACTTGCGAGCTTCTCAAGAAACTGCTCATTTTCCGCCAGCGGTTTACCCTGCTTATCAATCAACCAGGCTTCAAGCTCAAAACCAGCAACATCACCTCGTCTCGAAAAAGCCTGCTGATCAAATACCGCTTTCAGCAGCGCAGTCTCTTCATCCAGTCGAGTTCGAAAATTGCTGAAATCTTCAGCTTCAAAAAACCTCTGTTTAACTTCGCTACCCAAGACATTATCCGTAGTCAGGCAAACCCCGAGTTTAACCCTGCCATGGCAGAAAAGAAAAAGCCTGATGTCTTTAACAGAACATCAGGCTTTCCAGAGGGCTTCCTCAGACGCTGACTAAGCGTTTAGAAGCTGTACTGTAACGTCGCGGAATAGTGACGTGGCAGTTCCGGCAAAACAATGGTTCCACCAAACAGGTTGGGGAAATTAGAGCGGAAATACTCTTCGTCGGTAACGTTCTTGATATTCACACCCAGCATCCACTGGTCGCCGTGGAACAACATACCCATATTGACCAATGTGTAGTCAGGCAGTTCTACCTGGCCGGAGAAACCTGAATTGGTTTCTTCAGCATAAATTACGCTGAAATGGCCGGCAAAGCGTTCGGTGAAATCGTAGGTACCGGTGACGGAATAAACATTCTCAGGCATACCGGCACGCACCGCACCACTGCGTCCAGGGCGATAGACGTTGCCGCCCAAGGTACCGCCGTAGAGTGCTTCTGCTGGTACGTTAGGCAGATCGTCAGCACCGATGAAGCTGAAACGATAACCCGTATCGAGGGTATTAATGTTCACAACTTCTGTGTTCGACCAGCCTGCTGTCATCAACAGTTTGTCGGTGACGGACCAGCGCAGTTCAAATTCAATACCTTCCGTTTCAGTACTCTGGTTAGTCACAATAGACTGGGCTGAAAAGTCTGTACGCTCCTGCTCGTAATAAGCCAGGGCGAAGTACAGCTTATCGTCGAGCAGGCTGCCTTTAAGACCAAACTCCATCAGCTCAGAGGTATCAAACGCGCCACCGTCACGAATACTGTTTGTACCCAGATCTGCGCCCTGTCCCGCAATCAACGTAGATTGCTCGGAGAAGGTGATGTAAGGACGAAGACCGATCGGTGTTTCATAGCTGACACTGAAGGTCCATGAAACGCCTTCCACTTCATCGTCTGCCTGCAGCGCATTGCCGCAATCTGCATCATAGTCAGCGGCTGTTGCAGGGAAACAGAAGTTGTTTGAGCTGGCGAACAGGAGCTTTTCAAATGGCTGCTTGGACTCAAGATCAAGCACGTCGTAACGCGCGCCTGCGATGATGTTCAGACCCATATCGAAGGTGACGTCGAGCATGGCTGCAAAAGCCAGATTGGTGTAATCACCAATATAGTACTCGGTGTAATCGTCATCAATGCGAGTCGACAGCAGCCGACGATCTAACGCGGTTGACGGTCCAGTAAGATCGCGGCGGTCAAAATATTCGTTGGTGTAGTCATCACCACGTTCAAAATCGGTGTGGCGAATTGAAGGCGACAGCTGCCAGTTGGTGGTGATGCCATCTGATTCAATTTTACCGGACAGAACCAGCTTGTCTTCGATGACCCAGGCTTCCTGGAACTGGGAAAAGCCGTAGGCATTTTCACTCAAGTTCTCATAACTTTCATAATAGAACTGGTTCTTCAGCTCCATGCCGTTATCAAACGCCCACATCATGTCGAAGTAAAAAACGTAAATTTCACTTTCCAGTGTATCGTCAGGTGCAACCAGTACGTCGCTGCCGTCGAGTTTGGCAGTGCCCACGTTCTGCAGCGCAAGCAAAGACAGATCGCCTACCAATGCTTCCAGATCAGCCAGGGTTTCAGGACTGCCGGGAATCAAGCCGCCACCAAAGTCAGTGCCTGGTGGCAAACCAAGGTCTTCCGGGCTGGACAGGAAATCAAACCGGAAAGGGTTGATGTCTGTGAAACCATCGTTGTTCGCATCGAACTCCTGATGAGAAATGGAGCCGTCACCATTTGTATCCAGAGGTATCGGAGTACCGGTGATATAGGTGCCATTGTCGATAAGATCCTGGGTTACACGGTTCCAGCCCGCTACCTGGTTACCCTGGTAGTCGTGGTACATACCGCCAACCTGAATGCGCAGCCTGTCATTCACATCCATATCGAATGATGCCTGCAACAAGGTCTGATCGGTTGCTGTGTTGTCGTAGTAGCTGTCGGAATCTTCTACTTCACCGTAAACGTAGTAGCCGAAGTCTTTGCCCGCTATGGCGCCAGGGCCGCCCACTTCCGCGGTCAGCACTGTTTTGTTCCAGCTACCGGTTGTCATGGATATCGCACCTTCGTTGTCAGTCAGATACTGACCTGAAGCTGCACGCCCGGACTTGGGCGTAAAATTCATGAAGCCGCCAATTTTGGATGGGCCAAAAATCGGCGAGGCTGGGCCACGCACACTATCAATGCGGTCTGCGGCGCCAATCGGTGTTGGATAGTTACCTGGGTTATCCAGACGGCGGATGCCGCGGAAATAAGTTTCTCCTGGCGTACCGCGAATATCCAGACCACCCGCTACACCAAAGAATGACTGGGTAAAGGTGCCCGGTGCAAGCGCGACCAGTTCATCAATTTCTTTGATGTTGAAGCGCTCGATCTGCTCCCAGGATACCGTGGACGCTGAGCGGGGCAGCTCAAGCAAAGATTTATCAAAACCGAATACAGATTCAACGCTCTCACCAGGAAGGCTGCGAAGGTCACCGGTAACGACCAGCTCCTCCATAAATTCTTCTTCGGCTTCTTCAGCACCAGCGCGAAGGCTGACAGACATGATCATGGCGACCGATAAAACGGCCAGCGCAGCATCACGCAACGTACGTTTGCGGGTTACAAACACTATCTCTTCCCCCAAGTTTTTATTTTTAGAATCACCAGCCTTCTGTGAAGACCAGCGTATGACCGATGTCACTTTGCAAGCACTAAAGGTGCAAGCACTATGCCAATCGGTTCTTGTGCGACAACTAATCTGAAGCCGGTTCTTTACACCCTCGATAAGAGGAAGCAAGGCGCTGTGCTCTCTTGCAACAACCAAGCAACAACCAGGCAACATCTCCTTTACCTTGTTGTTTTACACGTGCCCAGATAGTGTTTGCACCAGATTGGTACTAAAACAGAACTGCAGCACCAATGAGGGGCGAAGTCTATACCAACAAGGGTACCGGGTTAACTGACAATTAGCGCTAAGCTAAGGTTTCCACAAGTCGATCTATATTTGCCCAGATTGCGGGCGCATGTTCCGCATCGGTGCGTCCACACCGCACAACCACCAGATCCTTTTCCGGCACCAGTAGAATACGCTGGCCATCGTAGCCAGAGGCATAAAACCAACCCGGGCGTTCCGGATACAACCACCAATGCGCGCCATAACCCTGCTCAGGGTCTGTATGCGTGGGCGTGCGGGCGTAGTCGATCCACTCCGAAGGCAGAATCTGCTGCCCATCCCAGGTGCCGCCGCGCAGATACAGCAGACCGAACTTAGCAAAATCCTGTGGCGTCGCCAGGAGATAGGAGCTCCCGATAAACGTACCCGCAGCATCAAACTTCGGCGTTGGTGAGCGCATGCCCAGCGGAGCAAAAAGCCGTTGCTCCATAAACCGCAGCATCCCGGTTGGCCCATCGCCTACAATCCTGGCCAGCTCTCGACAGATGATATTTGTTGTACCGCTGGAATAGTTGAATCGCTCTCCAGGCAAATATTTTGCGGCGCGGCTGGCCGCATAGGCCCCTACATCGCTGCGACCCTGGGCAAACAGCATGTTAATCACATCAGATACGCCGTCATCGACGTAGTCTTCCACAAAATCCAACCCATCGCGCATGGACAACATATCGTGCCAGGTGATAAGCCTGCGGGGGTCGTCTTCTCTTTGCCATTCAGGCACAGGGATGGCTTGTTTGACGTCAATCTTCCCATCCAGGACCAACAGCCCGACCAGGGCATGCACAAAACTTTTTGCCATGGACCAGGAGTACTGCAGGTAGCCATCGTTAGCGCCATGTCCATAGCGTTCATAGACCAGCTTGCCGTGTTGAATCAGAACCAGACCATAAGTGACGCCTTCGCCTGCGCGGAGAGCAAAAGCCTGATTGAGGTATTTCTGCGTACCCGCCTGATCTTCCGACTCAAGTGTGCCTTGCGGCCACCTGCCAACCGGCCAGGGTACCGCGTTCGGCTGTGCGGGAAGTGCAGCCAGTTCTGTCTGTGTATTCGTAACACCCATCTTTATCCGCCTCAGATTTTTCAGCGGTCAGCGTATCGCCTATAGGTCCAATCGGTAAAGCCTACTGCTTTACCCGGAATGCTGGGTAAAGGTGCCGGAAACTGGCTGCCATAAACCTGGTTAATCACATGAGGCATCCAGATGTCATCTCCCACTGCTGGGAACTCGGCCTGTTCGTGTAACCATTTGAACGCGCGGTACAGTGCCTGATCGCCCCATGACCAGGGTTCAAAACCTTGCCGTTCCAGCATGACGGCTTGCGCAACCGCACCCTGAAGTGCCTCATAAACATAGTTCTCTTTAG
>CBDUMB010000104.1:0-8577 GCA_965368205.1 uncultured Pseudomonadaceae bacterium
AAGTGTTGCAGCATCGCTGATATTAGAATCCAGGTTGATCGTTGCAGTACCGTTATTACCACTGGAGCCTGCCAGGGTTATGTCAAAGGTCGCTGACGAAATATTGCCTATTGCCCCGGCAGTTGCGGTACCGCCGTAAGGATCCGGATTAATATTACTGGCACCAGCGCCACCACCCTGACCCAGGGCGATACCGCCCAGAACAGCTTCAATATCTGCCTGAGTAACACCCGTACCGAGTGTTGCAGAATCACCGGATCTTCACGAACGTCAATACCAATGCCGGAGCCCGCCAGATCGTTACGCACGGCGTTAATCAGATCCTGAAGCGTAGCAATATTAGTGTCGAGGTTAACTGTCACCGTGGTGTTTTCTGTTGGCACACTGGAGCCTGTCAGCTGTACCTGAAAAGAAGAGGCCGCGGCGCCGGAAAAATCAAAAGGCGTGAGCACAGCATCAGCACCAATGCTGGATTCAGTATCTACGGAGAAATCGAAAGGTATCGGCGCACCGCTGGTGTCCAGACGCGATGCTGTTGGTGACGGTAATCCCAACTGTGCAACCCCTACTGCCGAACCGGTTGTAACCAGCTCACTACCCAGCTCCGATAAAACTGTGGTCCGCGCATCCAGGTTGACATTCGCTTCAACCAGCGTGGTCTGCAGAGGTGGCAGGTTCGAGGTATTACTCTGCAGGTCACCCAGAATGCCACTCAGCGTACCACCATCGTTCGCGGTAAAGCCCTGCACCCGAGCACCGGTGCTGCTGGTGATGAAGCCTTCGTTATCCACAGCAAATGAGCCCGCTCTTGTATAGGAACGGGCACCATTGTCACTGAGGACAAAAAAGCCGTTGCCATCAATCGCCAGATCGAGGCTGTTATTGGTAAAAGATATGGTGCCTTGCTCAAACTGCTGGGCAACATTGGCGAGTTTCACACCTGCCCCAACCTGGTTGGAGCCGGTTCCTAAAAGACTAGACGCGTAAACGTCTGCAAATTCAGCCCGACTGGCCTTAAAGCCGATGGTGCTGGCGTTGGCAATATTGTTACCCGTGATCTGAAGATCACTGGACGCTGCACTCATACCACTGAGGGCGACATTAAACGACATACGACATTCTCCTTGTTAGACGTATTAGCGAGAGTTACTGCTTATTGAATTTCTTTGATCTGCGATGCAGACACTGAAGCACCGCCCGCAAGATTTGCGATCAGGCCTTCATTGGTTATCGAGACGCTGACCACCTGGTCAGGCAAACTCACTTCGTACTGTTGCTGGATACCATCCACATCGGCAAACGCAGCGATACGATAAAAATCCTGTGGGACGGGTTCGCCGTTCTGGCTCAAGCCATCCCAGTTAAAACGCACTTCACCCGGCGGACGCGCACCCAGCTCGACCTGCTGCACCGTTTGGCCACTGCTGTTCTGGATGGTGACGGTCAGATCACCTACGGCCTCGGGCACCGAGATACTGCCTCCGATTCCGCCGCTGGTATTCAAAGCAGTCTGGTTGGTGGGTATAAGCACGTTGCGGCCGACAAGCGCTGAAGCATCCACTGCAGCACTGGCGCGAAAGGTTGAAACCAGAGAATCCATGGATTCATTCAGATTCTGAATGCCTTCAACGCTCGAAAACTGAGCCAGCTGAGCAATAAAGGCTTCGTTTTTGGCGGGTTCAAGCGGATCCTGATTCTGTACCTGAGCAATCATCAGTTCCAGAAAAGCGGTTTTCCCCAGCTCTTCTTCTTTTTTCCCTGGGCCGGTGGCACTGGCGTTCAGATCACTCACCGTGCGTACTGAAGACAACTCTAAACTCATAATATTTCCCTAAAACTTTATTGACCCAGCGTGAGCAGACGCTCAGACAGGGTTCTGGCGGTATTCATCACTTCTACATTGACCTGGAAGGAACGGCTGGCAGAAATCATATTGGCCATCTCCTCCACCACACTGACGTTGGGATACGCGACATATCCTTTATCGTCCGCGTAGGGGTGATCAGGCTCGTAACGCATGTTGAGCGGCTTGTCAGATTCGATAATGCCGGGCACGGTAACGGCTGTACTGGCCTGTTCAGCATCCATCGCATTGTCGAGACTCGCCTGAAAAACCGGGTATCGGGCCCGATAGGTATCCGCTGGGTTCGCCGACACACTTTCTGCATTGGCGATATTGCTGGCAGTGGTATTCAAACGCAGAGATTGCGCCGCCATACCGCTGCCAGACACATTAAATACATCCATAATGGCCATCAGATTTACTCTCCTTTAAGCGCCGTGATCATGCCTTTGAACTTACTGTTCAAAAATTGGAAGCTGGCCTGAAATTGCAGATTGTTCTTGGCAAATTCAGCCTGTTCCAGCTGGGTATCAACGGTGTTGCCATCTAACGAAGGCATTATCGGGTTGCGGTATTGCAGCGAAACGTCAAGGCCGGGACCCTGATCCGCTGCGATATGACGGTTGTCAGTGCGCATAACACGCGCGCCACGGGGCTCGCTGGAGCCCGCCGCCTTGTGCGCCTGCAGGATCGAGTTGAAATCGATGTCCCGGGCTTTGTATCCAGGTGTGTCCGCGTTGGCGATATTTCGCGCCAGTATTTCTGTTCGTTCGGCTCGTAATTCCAACGCCTTGGCATGCACACCCAGTGCATTATCAATACTGATGGTCATTCGTTGCTCCTGCCTCAGACTGCCCGCACGTTCCCCTGTGGAATTGCGCCAGCAAATAACTTTGATGTGGACAACAAAGCAAACTCCGTGCCAATTCGATTAAACCGATGTAAACCGAGCATTCTGGACAATGCGAGGGTTGCACAGCATTTTCCGGCAACCTTTTGCCGGGCAAAGCGGTAAAAAGTTGCCGAAAAACAGCCCAGATGAATCTGCATTGTGTTTATTGCCGGCAAGCGCCGGTGATTTGACGCGAATGTGCTATTACTTCGACGTCACCTGATGAGTTGTCTGTCATGAATAAAAGAAACACGCCAAAATCAGTTCTTGCCCTGGTGCTGTTCTGGGTCTGCCTTTTGCAAACCATATCGGCAGCCGCAAACGTCATAGAAGAACAGGTCAGTGCTGCATTAGAAAAACAGCTGGCTGAAAGCTACCCATCGGGTAACTACGAATTTTCCGTTTTACCGATAAGCAGCGCGGCTCACCTGAAACCCTGCAACGCTTTTGCCACTGAGATCAAAGCCAAAGTCCTTGCTGGACGTGTACCTGTACACGTGCGCTGCCTGGGCCCAGCTAACTGGTCCCTTTATGCCAGTGCTGAGGTGAAAGTAGCCGTCGAAGTGATCACCACTCGCCGCGCGATCAGTCGCGGAGAGATGGTCTTGGACAGCGACCTCCAGGTAAAGACGCAATGGTTACAACAGTCGAGGAACAACCATATCTCTGAGATTAAAGAAGCTGTGGGTAAAATTGCGCGGCGTGCATTAAGAGCAGATACCGTGATAAACACCAATCACCTGGAGTCGCCGATGGCAGTTGATAAAGGTGAACGTGTACGCATCATCGCCAACAGCGGACGTGTCAGCATTACCTCTTACGGTACGGCCATGGCCAGCGGTCGCATCGGTGAGCAGATACAGGTCCGCAACGACAGCTCTGCACGGATCATCAGACCCTGGATTATCGGACCTGGGCAGGTTGGCACCGTCGCGCCGGATTTCCAGGGCTGACGCTTTACAGTGATAAAAAAGGCGCCAGGCAGACTTTTTTGAAATTTCTACTAAAGTTAATTCAATATCAGTCGATATCGACTATAGGTAAATTTAAGTTGAAGCACTGAATCATGGCTATTGATATCAACAATCGGTTCGGCGGACTTGCGCAGACCAACCCTAATGCCGCTGAGCGGACCCGCGAGGAGTCGAAGTCATCCCGCAGTGACGCGGCGAGCCAGCAGGACGCCCGTGCGCAGGATTCGGTGAAAATCAGTGACGATGCAGCTGCCTTAAAAGCTCTGGAAGCGCGCCTGGAACGCCAGGAGAGCTTCGACGATGCCCGGGTTAAAGAGATCCGACAAGCCATCGAGCAAGGCCAATACCCCATAGATAATCAGCGACTGGCGGAAAACTTCCTTAAACTAGAATCCAAGCTTTAACAACGAGTTACAATGTCAATCGATAGTGATTTCGAGAATATTAGTTCCAATGAAAGCGCCCTTGAAACACTGTTTCAGGCGCTGATTGCACTGCTCAATGACGAACGAGATGCACTCATTCATCATGATGGTGCGCGCCTGGAGGCGCTCTCTTCGCAAAAACTCGACGTCTGCAACCACATCAGCCAACGGCTAGCTGCAGCGCCGGCCCTGGGACAAAAGATCGCGCAGGCAGCCGCCGGCGAAACCCAGGCAGACTCACAGTTTGACCCCAGTCACATTTTGCTTGCGCAACTGGCCATGCAAGCCCGGGATTACAACCTGGTTAACGGAAAGATCCTGCACCGTTCGCAACAATCTGTTCGAGAGATATTGGGAATAATGAGTGGACAGTCCATTGACGGTTTATACGGACAATCCGGACAGCAGGACGCCAAGGCCATCGCGAACAGCGGTGCTTCAATTCGCGCCTGAACAACCCCTCTGCCGGGTCCAAGATCTGTCTGAGCCGGAACCAGCTTTGGGTGCCGTGCTACCCGCTGACAGTCGCTATCTAGATAATGTCGATGACATCGTCAGCTGCCTGAAACAACTGCGGGACCGTCGTTCAAATCTATCTATCCGAATTGATCAGACGGAAGAAACCTATCAGTGCAAGCTTCTGGACGTAGGTGATAACAGCTTTCTGATTGAAGATGTTCAACCTCGGAGCGGCATCGCAGCACTTCGACAGAGTAAGCGACTGAGCCTGTCGGCGCGTGCCGAAGGCATGTTTGTGTTCATCGAAAAAACCAAACTGCTGAAAATGGATGCCGAGCGAGGCATACCGTTCTTTGAACTCAAGCTGCCTACCTCAATACTGTCACAACAAAGACGCCGAGCTGCAAGATTCCGCTTACCGCTTCGGGTGAGCGCAAGCGGTGCACGCATCAGCCTCTTCAGCGAAAAGGAAATCTCAGGTCGAATAATCGACATATCTGCAGGCGGGTGTCGCGCTGAATTTGATCTGCCCGCGCCTTGGCCGGTGAAAAATGACGATTGCTTTGACAACTGCGCGATTACGATCCCGAAGCTGCTGGAGCTGCATGGCCAGGCGGTGATCCGCCATTTCCATGAAAACAAGCACAGTCAGAAACTGGTGTGCGGCATTGAGCTGACAAAAATGCATGTCACAGACCGACGCCGGCTTGAACACTTCATTCAGACCATCTCACGAAGCGCCGAGTCGACTTAACCCTTTTCCATACGCTGATAGCGGCGCCAATCCGCCACCTCATCAACATCCCAGATCACCGGCAACTGAACAACCGACAATTGCGCCTCAGCAGCTCGCTCCAGACTCTGCGCCAGCACCGTCGAGCTGCCCCATGCAATATCCTGGAACAGTGTCACCGCCGCCGGCATGGCAGAGCGGCATATGCCAACCAGGCCATACCCACCATCTTCAGCAGGACCAAACACAACGTCGTTGCGCTGCAGCGCGCGGAAGGCCTGTTGCACGTAACGCCGGTCAATATCCGGGCAGTCCGTGCCAACCAGCACAGCCACCGACACATCCGCTACCAACATCTGCGTCAGACTGTGATACATGCGCGCACCCAGATCACCTTCACATTGATACCGCAGATCGAAGTCATACCGATCCGCCCACTGCGCGACAATAGGCGCGTCGTCAGTAACCCATAATTCGCAGCGTGCATCCGTCTGCAGCTGCAACCTTTCGAGGCAACCCTGCACCAGCTCAATGTGCGCGGCTAACGCTTCAGCTTTGCCCACCGATTGCGCCAGCCGGGTTTTGGTTTTACCCAATACAGGCGTCCGGGTGAACACGGCTAGCGCCTGTTGAATATCATCAACCACGATAGTAAGCGCGCGCCAGGACAAATGGATCCGCACCAAAAAAGTAGCGCCAACGAAATACCCACATTGAAAGTACTGTTCGAATAACCCCCGCCTGGCGCCAACGGCGCGGCGACGTTTCAACAGTTGCGCTCAAGGCAACAAACGCACTTGATGCAACCGCTTTGAGGCGCCGGCTGACTTCAATATCTTCCATCAGCGGCTGCTCCGGGAAACCACCTATTTCTTGGAGCAGACCTGCATGGAAAAACATGCCCTGATCTCCGGTACAGATTCTGCTGAACCGAGACCGCAGGTTCATCATGTGCGCAATCAGCGCAAGACCCTGTATTTTCACGTTGAAGCGTCCCCAACGAGGCTCATTAGCCTCGATCAGGCCACCTAACTGGCTTACCGCAGCGCTGCTTGGTAGACCATCTGCATGCAGGACCCATATCCAGGACACGTTAGCGGCAGCAACACCACAAGCGATCTGCATACCTCTCCCTGGTGGATGGGCTATGTATTCATGCGGAGCAGTCACAAGTCTTTGCGTTACATCGCTGGCAGCGCCATCCACAACAATGGCCGCCAGTTGATGTTCCGCCAGCCAGTTCAATAACACCTTCAGGTGAGTATCGTCGTGCAACACGGGCACAACAACCCTGAGGTGCTGCACCAACCCAGCGTGTGCTGCCAACTCTTTTATGCTGCGATCACCTCTGCAGCCAACCCCTGCAGGCCCGCTACCGGGTCGGCGCCAAGTGCCTGCAACGGCACCAGTAACCGATGCGCGCCTGCAGCAGCCAGGGCCTGCACCGCCTCATCACCACCCTGACCTGTCCACATACAGGTTATTTCCACCTGGGAGGCATCACGATCGTGTGCATCGCACGCGGCTCTGAGTTTATCCATATCCGCACTCAGCTCCCCGGCATCGGTCGTGGGTGCAAACCAGCCTTGGCCATATTTGGCGACTCGATCGAAGGCTTTGCCTTTGTTGCCACCAATGACAACGGCCAATTCCGGGGCGCTGGGAAAGCTTTTAAAACCCTGCCAATTGAGGCGCTCACTCTGATGATCTGCCACCCCGCCCTGCCAGAGTTTCTGCATGGCCTCAAGATAATCATCAAATCGAGCACCGCGCTTTTCGAACGGCACGCCAAGCGCTTCGAATTCTTCGCGCAGCCAGCCTATGCCTAAACCCAGCAGCAGCCTTCCCTGGGAAACGAAGTCCAGACTTGCAGCCTGCTTGGCCAGATACAGAGGATTCGCCTGGGGCAGAATGTTAACCCCTGTCCCCAGCTTGAGTGTTTTTGTGGCTGCCGCAATATGCGACAGTGCTATCAACGGGTCGACAAAATTGGCTTCCGGCGCAACACCCATTTTACCCGTGGGGCTGTACGGGTACTTGGACTGATAATCCAGCGGCACAATAACGTGCTCAAAAGTCCATACAGATTCAAAGCCTAAACCTTCTGCCAGTTGCGCAAGTCCAGTCATCTGCTCTACTGACTCTACCCCGATATTCACCGGTATAATGCCGATTTTCATTCTGCTGTCCTCTGCTGTAATTATTCCTCAGAGCAGGATTGTGCACGTTTCATCCGCAGATTAGAAACCCGTAAAAGCCAGCGCAAGGGCGCAAAAGGTTGCCCACCAGGGTGAAATACGTGTTAACTTTTGCCGCTTGATTTTGGAGAGAATTGAGGGAGAGACCTTGTACGAAGAGTATCAGAACATCTGGCAAAGCCTGATCGCACCCGGTGCGGAATTCGAAATTGCAGTGAAAGAAATTCGCGGCAATCCCACCCGAATATACGCCAACGCACCCGGCAACATGCGCGATGTATTTCTAAGTTCTGCGCAATTTGGCGACAATGATTACCTGGTCTACGAAGACGAACGTCTGACCTACAAAGAAGTGCATACCCGCGTGAAACAGATAGCCGCCTGGCTTAGTGAGCAGGGTGTGCAACCTGGCGATCATGTTGCTATCGCCATGCGCAACTATCCTGAATGGCTGCAGGCCTACTGGGCGACCTTATATATCGGCGCTACCGTTGTGGGCATGAATGCCTGGTGGACCGGTCCGGAAATGATGTACGCGCTCAACGACTCAATGCCAAAGGTGCTCATCCTCGACCAGGAGCGCTATGACCGTCTGGCGGGTCATGAAAAAGAAATTGAGCAGATCAAGCTGGTCGGCGTTCGCATGACGGACATGCCTGCTGGCGTTGTTCCGTGGGACGACTTGTTAAAAGGCAGCGCAGACGTGGCGCTGGTAGACATTGACCCGGATAGCGATGCCTGTATTTTCTATACCTCAGGTACCACCGGTCATCCGAAAGGTGCACAACTTACCCACCGTGGCTGTGTGAGTAATATTTATTCGATGTTGTTTGCTGGCGCCATACTACGAACGATCGCGGAACGTAAGGGTCTCATAGAACCCGGCGCACCGACCCCTGCACCTTCCGCACTGGTCACAACACCCCTTTTCCATGTTACCGCCAACAACTGTGTTGCCCAGGGCACCACTCTGGCTGGCGGCAAGCTGGTGCATATGTACAAATGGGATGCTGGCGAAGCCCTGGAATTGATCGAACGCGAAAAAGTCAGTGC
>CBDUMB010000105.1:0-8552 GCA_965368205.1 uncultured Pseudomonadaceae bacterium
CCTTACTGGCTGAATCGGAATTGACTGAATCAGATAATCTGCCTGCCTTATCTGCTGGTAACCAGGAGAGCAGAGACATTCCAGAAATCGATATTGCTGATACAAATAACGACGACCCCATCAATCCCCAAGCCGCAGAGGGTCCCATCCGGCTGCCTGAACCCGAGGTATTGCTGGCCCCCAGAATTCTCGATGAACGCAACGCCTATATCATGAACTCCATGCTGCAGGACGTTATCAAACGCGGCACTGGTCGCGCCGCGCGCCGACTGCAACGCAACGATCTGGCAGGTAAAACCGGTACCACCAACGACGCCGCTGACACCTGGTTCAACGGCTACAATTTATCCCTAGTCACCACGGTCTGGGTAGGATTCAGCAACCACGACCCACTGGGTGCACGGGCTTACGGGTCAAACACCCCATTGCCCATCTGGATCGATCTTATGGAAGAGGCGCTGGCGGGTGTCCCCGAACTATTGCCCGACCAACCACCCGGTCTGGTCACAATGAAGATTGACCCGACTACCGGCGAGGTTGCCGCGCCGGGTCAACGTGGGGCTATTTTTGAATACTTTTTGCGGGAATTTGCACCAACCAGTCAACCCGAAGTTCGGGTACCGGGTCAGACGCGTCAGCCGGGACAGGCAGCGCCGGAAGACATCAACGCCATTGATCTGTTCTAGCGGTTATTCAACCAGCTTGATGTAGTCGCCGGCACGTGGCTCCCCTCTGGGATGATGGCCGTTCAGAACCCGCAGGGTTTCTTCACCGTGACTCTTCAATGGAATGCCGCGCGCCAGTTGAGCATAGGTCTGCCCGGGTTCTGCAACGACAACTTTCAATTTCTGGTTATTGATCAAACGCAGGTCTGCGGCTGTCATCGCACGAAAAGACATAACGGTCTCGCGGAACTGCTGTTCAAACACCTCCGGGTCGCCGGTTTTGCCCAGCTCACCGTTAAAAAGATACACACCACCGTCTTTGTAAATCACGGCAATTTTACGCTTTTGTGCATCACCCGAAGACACTTCTATATCCGCCCAGTAGCCGCTGTACGGTCCAACCTGGATGGCTTCCCCATCCTGCAGATCGTCTCGGCGTAAGGTTTTCGTCAGGTACTCTTCCGGCGTTTGATTTTCTTCTGGAGGAGAAGCCCGTTTAACGCCAATTTGCGCGTCGTCACCCGGCTTGGGCGGGGAACCAAAAACCTCAACTGACGTTGTTCGCAC
The DNA here is from genome assembly GCA_965368205.1 of uncultured Pseudomonadaceae bacterium. Taxonomy (GTDB): domain Bacteria; phylum Pseudomonadota; class Gammaproteobacteria; order Pseudomonadales; family Azotimanducaceae; genus UBA4421. The sequence goes on from CBDUMB010000105.1 coordinate 1,233, forward strand.
ATCCCAACCTTCGGGAAATTCCAGCAGCAAGCGCAAAGCACCGTGATAGTAGACGCCGTCTTTGACCACACCGGCAGCCGATTCATCGCCGTACGTCAGGCCAGCCAACATCTCAAAAAAGTCGCGCTCCGGCTCTGCCAACTCCTCCAGGACCGTACCCTGGGACTGGGCGACAAGTTCGTGGATACGTTTCTCGTGAGCGGGGTGTGAACCAAGGATGCCGTGATAGACCGCAGGGCGATTGTTTATGGTGCGCTGGAAGTCATCGTGGTCTCGCAGCATCTGAATACTGTTCAACAAACCACGTGGATCGTAGCCGGCGTCCGCCAACCAGCTTGCACCGTATTCATCCGCTTCAAGTTCATATTCTCGGCCGTAACCCGCAAGCGAGGCCTGGGTCAGCGTATTGGCTAAACCGTATGTTGCACTCGTACCCGTTGCGAACGTACCCAGCCAACCCAGCAATTCGCCTAAACGGGCACGACTGACTTTACGTTTACCATGCCGTCCGACGACGTGGCCAATTTCGTGGCCGATAACCGCCGCCATTTCATCTTCGCTGTTGAAGTGCGCAAGGATACCCCGGGTGACAAAGATATAAGCGTCAGGCGTGGCAAAGGCATTGACCATGGATTGATCAGTAACTGTAAACGTGTAGTTGTGGCCTGCGTGCGGACTTACAGCCAGAATGCGCTCACCAACCTCGGTGACATAGTCCTGCCACTCCTGGTTAGGGTAGATCAGCTCTTTTTCAAGAAATTCGTTGTAGGTTTCTGCGCCGGGGCCCGCCCAGCTTGCTGATGGCAATGCCACCATCGCGGCTGCAATAAGGGCAGTCGTTGCTGAACGCGTAAAAATATTTGCCGAACCTTGCACCAATATGCTCCTGAACCTGCTGTGTCTTTCGACCACAAACATGCTGCATGGTGCCATTTTCAGCTAAAATTTCTTCGTCTTACAACAGCCCCAGCCAGGCAGCTGGGGCCCGGCCAGCTACTCTTCGCTGGCTGCAGCTTTACCGCGATTACCGAATCGCTGACGGAAGCGCTCTACACGGCCACCAGAATCAATATTCTTCTGTTTGCCGGTGTAAAAGGGGTGACAGTTGGAACAAACGTCAAGGTGAATGTCTTCGCCCAGCGTCGAACCCACTTCGATCACGTTGCCACAGCTACACGTGGCTTTTACTGTTTGATATTGCGGATGGATTTCGGGCTTCATGTCGCTGACCTTTGTCCAGAACTGAAAATAAGGGCGGCGTACTCTACCAGAAGTGTTGCCAATGGCAACCACCAGACATCGACCTCTTCCTCCCGCAGAACCCTCTACAACACATCGGAGGAGGCTGCCGCAAAGTTACACTAGGGCTTCACCCGAACCTGATGCGACAATAACGGCATGCCTGTCCCCAGCCGCGTTATTCAAGTTGCCGTACCTCGACCGCTACATGCGGTTTACGACTACCATGTGCCTGAAACTCTACCCATGCCGAGCGTCGGTACACGAGTGAAAGTACCTTTCGCCCGGGGTACCACCGTGGGTATCTGCGTCAGCGACAACGTTGAGAAACCGCATAAAACCCTCAAAGACGTCGAAAGTGTGCTGGACACCGCAGCCATTGTCCCCGCAGAACTGATGGCGCTGGCTCACTGGATGAGCAACTACTACCACTACCCACTGGGTGAAATTTTAGCCACTGTGCTGCCTGCCGCTGCCCGTCGTGGTGCCGCCTGCAGCATCGACCCTCCAGATCACTGGCGCGTGTCCAGCGACGCGTTCGACAACGCACGCGCACCGGCGCAAGCCGCCCTGTTCAACGATCTGCTGCAGCAGGGACCTACTGCCACCGCCGATCTGGTTGCGGCAGGCCATAGCCGCGCGACGTTGAAGAATCTGAGCAAGGGTAACTACATTGAGCGCTGTGAACCGGACATCACTCCTGCCAGTGAAACCCCACCGACCCCAACAGACGCGCAGGATACCGCCATCAAGGCAATCGCTGCCGCCCTGAAGAGTTTTGCGCCATTTCTACTGGAGGGGGTAACGGGCAGTGGCAAAACCGAAGTATATCTGCGCAGCATTGCGCCGGTTGTTGAAAGTGGCCAGCAGGTGTTGGTACTGGTGCCAGAAATCGCGTTGACGCCGCAAACCCTGTCACGCTTCCAGCGCCGTTTCGGGCAGGTTGGCATGTTGCACTCCAACCTCAGCGATAACGAGCGGCTACAAACCTGGCTGAAATGTGCGGCAGGTGAGATTTCGGTTTTGATCGGCACGCGCTCAGCGGTATTTACTCCGTTCAAAGCGCTCGGCCTGGTCATTGTTGATGAAGAACACGACAGTTCTTATAAACAAGGTGATGGATTGCGTTACTCCGCCCGGGACCTTGCCATCAAAAGGGCTCAGACTTATCAGGTGCCGGTTGTGCTGGGCAGCGCCACACCCTCCCTGGAGTCGTTATACAACGCCAATCTCGGGCGTTACCAGAAACTCGATCTGCCGTATCGCGCAGGCAATGCACAGATGCCCAGTTATCGGGTCATCGACATGCGTGGCATCCAGCACACAGACGGTATCTCTGTACCGCTGGAACGCGTTATCCGCGACCACCTGCGGGCGCAAGGCCAGGTCCTGGTGTTTCTCAACCGACGCGGATTTGCACCTACGCTGTTGTGCGCGGCGTGTGGCTGGCAGGCGCATTGTTCAGAGTGCGACGCGCGATTAACGCTGCATAAAAATCCGAGTCACCTGGTCTGTCACCACTGCAGCCTGAAGTTTCAGGTACCCAAAACCTGTGAAGGATGCGGTGGTAATGGTTTAATACCCGTCGGGCTGGGCACCCAGCGCACCGAATCCGGCCTGCAGAATCTGTTCAGCGATGTACCCGTTTACCGTATCGACCGCGACACAACGCGCACCAACGCAAAGCTGGAGTCGCAGTTTGCCAAAGTGAACCAGGGTGACCCCTGCATCATGGTCGGCACCCAGATGCTGGCCAAAGGTCACCATTTCCCCAACGTCACCTTAGTTGCGGTGCTCAACGCCGACGCAGGTTTCGCCAGCGCCGATTTTCGTGCGCCAGAGCGCACCGCCCAACTGATTGTGCAGGTAGCAGGACGGGCCGGGCGGGAACAGCGCCCAGGCCAGGTATGGATACAGTCTTACCAACCTGAGAATGTTCTACTGCAGCGCTTGATCAACGAGGGCTATCCTGGCTTTGCAGCCGCTGAGCTTGCTGAGCGAGCTAAAAATGGGTTCCCACCAATGCACTCAATGGCGCTGCTGCGAGCCGAATCAGCTCAGGGCCAGGAAGCCATGGAACTGCTCAACCAGCTGAAAGCACAATTAAGCGGCGTCGAAATCATGGGCCCGGTTCCGGCACCCTTAGCACGCATTGCCAACCGCAATCGTTTTCAACTGATGCTATTGGCACCCAAGCGCGCGCAGCTGCACGCAGCGCTGCGACGTTTACAGATACCCAAGGTGCCGTACACACTACGTTGGTCTATTGATATTGATCCTTACGACAGTCTTTGAGCGCAGACCTCGCGAGAAGTCGCTGGTATGATGCGCGCCGCCCAGACATTTGTAACAACTCAATAGATAAGTCTGACCTTAGAATCTGCCGTAAAAACCATGACCAAAGATTTTGCCGGTCGCACCTCCCGTGCGTCCAAACCAAAAAAGCGCGTTCAGAAACGTAAACCCGCGGCACCTGCCCGCGTGTTCTTTCATGGCCCAAGCTTCACGACAGGCGCACTGGTAGGCGCTGCAATTGTCATCCTTGCGGCCTACGCACCGGATTACCTGAGTGAAAACAGCACGGCTGGCGCAACATCAGACACCACCGCAGCAGACCAGGCAGGGCCGGCGCAACCCATGCAGTTTGATTTTCCAGACATGCTCAGAGACACCGAAGTGCTGGCAGATCCGGAACCCTACGCCGTACCGTCCACCAGCAGTAGTGATCAACCAGACGTCTGGCACATTCAGGCTGCCTCGTTTCGCGAAAAAGCGGACGCTGACGCGTTACGCGCACGCCTGTTGCTCGATAACCTGCCGGCTACCACTGAGGTTTCCAGTGCCAATGGCAGCCAATGGCACAGAGTGGTACTCGGACCCTTCGCCCGGCGAGTAGATGCCAACCGGGCGATGACCCGCCTGCGGGAACAAGGCATTTCCGGCATGTGGCTGAACAACCACAATTGAAATGTATCTAATCCGCCCCCACTATCGGCTTTCAGGTGCTACCCATGCACCGGCTTACAACACACACTGCTCTCGGACAAGGACACCCCGAGCGCCGGCACCGCTGGCCAGCGCAATGCAGCTTTAATCGACACGTACGAAGGGTATTTTATGGAACTGTTTCACGGCACCACCATTGTCAGCGTCAGAGACGCAACACATGTGGCTATGGGCGGCGATGGCCAGGTTTCAATTGGCGACACGGTCATGAAAGGCAACGCGGTAAAGGTGCGCAAGCTCTACCAGGGCAAAGTCATGGCCGGTTTTGCCGGTAGCACCGCAGACGCGTTCACCTTGTTTGAAAAATTTGAGGGCACCCTGGAAAAGTACGGCGGGCAACTTACCCGTTCGGCTGTTGAACTGGCCAAAGAGTGGCGTACAGATCGCGCCCTGCGGCGTCTTGAAGCCATGCTCATTGTTGCCGATCAGACTGCCACTTTACTGATCAGTGGCACCGGCGATGTGATTGAACCTGAAGCCGGCGTACTCGCGATTGGCTCGGGTGGCGCGTATGCCCGGGCAGCAGCAACCGCGCTGGCTGAAAATACAGACATTCCCGCCGCAGAGGTAGTCGCCAAAGCACTGAAAATTGCCGGTGACATCTGTATCTACACCAACCATCAACACACCATCGAAACTCTGGCACTGTAATAAATGGAAACCATGACTCCTCGTGAAATTGTCCACGAACTCAACAATCACATTATCGGGCAGGACGACGCCAAACGCGCCGTTGCGATAGCTTTGCGTAACCGCTGGCGACGGATGCAGATAGAACCCGCGCTGCGCGAAGAAATCAGCCCCAAAAATATCCTCATGATCGGTCCTACCGGCGTTGGTAAAACCGAAGTTGCCCGCCGTCTGGCGAAACTGGCGCAGGCGCCATTTATCAAAATTGAGGCCACCAAATTCACCGAAGTGGGTTATGTGGGCCGCGATGTAGACTCCATTATCCGCGACTTAACGGAAGTGGCAGTAAACATGCTGCGCGAAATAGAAATGAAGCGTGTACAGACACAGGCAGACGACCGCGCCGAAGAACGCATTCTCGACGCCCTGCTGCCTGAACCCCGCGCGGTGGGCTTTGGCGACGACACCGCTTCCAAGGATGGCTCGGCAACCCGCCAGATGTTCAGGAAAAAACTGCGCGAAGGCGAGCTCGACGAGAAAGAAATTGATATAGAGCTGTCGCAAATGGCCATGGGTGTAGAAATCATGGCACCGCCGGGTATGGAAGAAATGGTCAGCCAGATGCAGGGCATGTTCAGTAACCTTGGCAACAGCCGTAAAACCACCAAACGCCTGAAAATCAAAGACGCAAAAGACAAAATTCGCGAGGAAGAAGCCGCCGGACTGGTTAACGAAGATGACATCAGGTCCCGTGCGGTAGATGCCGTCGAACAAACCGGTATTGTGTTTATTGACGAGCTGGACAAAGTTGCCAAGCGTACAGAAAACAACAGTGCGGACGTTTCCAGAGAGGGTGTACAACGTGACCTGCTGCCACTCATCGAAGGCTGCACCGTCACCACCAAATACGGCGTTGTGCGCACAGACCATATCCTGTTCATCGCCTCAGGCGCTTTTCACCTGGCCAAACCCAGCGATCTGATTCCAGAGCTGCAGGGGCGGCTGCCCATTCGGGTTGAACTCAAAGCACTGACCCCGGAAGACTTCAAACGTATTCTGGTAGAACCTAATGCCAGCCTGACCGAACAGTATCAGGCGCTGATGAGCACGGAACAGATAGATCTGGAGTTTTCCGATGACGGCATAGAGCGCATTGCTCAACTGGCCTGGCAGGTGAATGAAGGCACCGAGAACATTGGCGCCAGGCGGTTGCATACGGTGATGGAACGGCTGCTTGAGAACTTGTCGTTCGAGGCTGGTGACAGCGTTAAGAAACACGTCCTGGTGGACGCTGAATATGTCGATGCTCATCTGGGCGACCTGGTCAGCGACACTGATTTAAGCCGTTTTATTCTGTAGTCTTACCGCTTATGAATCCGCCAAAAAATATTACCTATCACAAAATTGGTCATACCCTGGAGTTGACCTGGGCAGACGATAATTTTGTGCTGCCCGCAGAACTGCTGAGGGTCTACAGCCCCTCCGCGGAAGTACGCGGTCATTCGCCTGATCAGCGTAAGCTGCAGACGGGCAAAAAGAACGTGGGTATCCGGCAGATTGAGCCCGTAGGCAACTACGCGATCCGCATCGTATTTGACGATGGTCATGACAGCGGTATTTTCGCCTGGGAGTTTCTGCACGATCTGGGCAAACAGATGGACAAGTACTGGCAGGATTACATCACCGAATTAAAAGCTGCTAACGCATCGCGGCTACCCAGTATTCCCGTAGGACAGTGGACGCCATCGCGCCCTGGCACTTAAACCACCTTTGCTTGAAACAAATTTATGAGCGACCAGCAACAAGTTAATTTCGGTTTCAAAAAGGTCACGCCTGCGGAGAAGACCGCAATGGTTGGCGACGTCTTTAAACGCGTCGCGAAACGCTACGATGTGATGAACGATCTCATGTCTCTGGGCACACACCGCATTTTTAAACGTATGGTGATTCAGATGTCTGGGCTGCGACCGGGACACACCGTGTTAGACCTCGCTGGTGGTACCGGCGACATGTCCGCTCTGTTTGCGGATGCTGTCGGCGATACCGGCACTGTTGTATTAACAGATCTCAATGCACAAATGATGCAGGTGGGCCGGGATCGCCTGCTCGACCAGGGCTGCGCCCAGGTTGAATTCGTCCGCGCACCCGCGGAGGCACTGCCTTTTGCCGACAACACGTTCGATTGTGCATGCGTCAGCTTCGGCTTGCGAAACTTCACTGACAAAGACCTTGCGCTGCGGGAGCTGCTGCGCGTCCTGAAGCCAGCCGCTGCACTGCTGGTGCTGGAATTTTCGAAACCTGAAAACCCCGCACTCAGCGCCGCCTATTCTGTTTTTCAATCTCTCTGGCCCAGCGCAGGACAGGCAATTGCCGGTGATTCGGAACCTTATAAGTACCTGGTGGAATCCATTCGGGTACACCCCGATCAACGCGCCTTAAAACAAA
>CBDUMB010000106.1:0-8510 GCA_965368205.1 uncultured Pseudomonadaceae bacterium
TTGAGAGCAACAAAGAACGTTCAGATGCCGATCAGAAAGTGCTGCAGCGTATGCGTCGAGTGGTGGTCGATATGGAGACCCTGCTGGAAACTCTGTTGATGCTTGCCCGTGAAGAAGACGTTTTTGCTCAGGAAGGACCTACCAGCGTCAATCAGGTCATAGCAGAGGAGATCGAGTTACTCTCTGAATATGCGGAAAAGAACAGTAATCGGATCGAGTTGATTGAAGAATTCGATGTTGTCTGCAACGCGCGTCCGAGGGTGCTTGCAATCATTATGAGCAACCTGATTCGCAATGCGCTTACTTATACGCACAAAGGGCGTGTCACCATTCGCATCACGGATCGTTACGTTGCGGTAACCGATACCGGTATCGGCATGAGTGATGAAGATATGGACAGCGCGTTCACGGCATTTTTCCGCGGCGAGAAAGCCAAAAGTACAGCAAACGGTCAGGGGTTGGGGTTAGCCCTGGTGCGGCGCCTGGCGCAACAGCTTGACTGGCGTGTTGACTTGGACAGTGAAGAAGGTGTGGGCACAGAATTCAGAGTCTGGTACCGCCACTGAATCTATCGGTCAGTCGTCGTCAGCCATACGGAAGCCGCGTCCGGCTAAAGTTTCTATGAGGGGTTTGTCGAATGGTTTGTCGACAATGCGGCGCAGGTTATACACATGGCTGCGTAACGCATCTGAGTCGGGTACTTCGTCTCCCCAGATTTCCTTCTCCAGTTCCCGCCGGGACACCACGGAAGGCGCGCGCCTCATTAAAATGCGCAGAATCTCGAAGGAGCGGGGCGAAAGGCTGAGGCGCTTGCCGGCTCTGATGGCTATTTCACGTTCTGTGTCCAGTTCAAGGTCGGCAACTCTGTAGGTGGTTTCAGAGACATCACCTTTGTCCCTACGGATCAGGGCTTCAATACGCACGGCCAGTTCTGGCAGTTCAAAAGGTTTGACCAGGTAATCGTCTGCGCCGACTTCAAAACCCTGCAGTTTGTCGTTCAGCTGATCGCGCGCGGTCAGCATGATCACCGGTGTCGTCTTCCGCGCGTCTTTACGCAAGCGACGACAGACTTCCATGCCGTCGATGCCAGGTAGATTAATGTCCAGGATAATGGCGTCATATTCTTCCGTCACGGCCAGATGCATGGCGGTTAAACCATCACCCGCATAGTCAACGGTATAACTTTGAGATTCGAGATACATGCCGACGGTCTCAGCCAACTCGTTGTTGTCTTCAACCAGTAGAATCGTGCGAAAACCTTGTTTCTCAGCCATGGGCGTTAGGATCCTGTTGTGAGCCTGCATCTTAATTGGACGTCGTGATTACACCAAGAACAATATAGTAAGGTGCAGTAGATGAAGCTTTTGTGAGTGGCAGCTTGCGCGCGCCAGTGAAACAATAGGTTACGCCTTTGAGAAGCGATTTGGACCATGGTTGAAAAAACACCGATCAATGATCATTTCTGGATGCCGTTTACGGCGCGTAATGGGTTTCGTAAAGATCCGCGCATAGTTGCTGCGGCTGAGGGATGTGAATACATCACCGATGACGGTCGACGTGTTTTTGATAGCATTTCGGGATTGTGGTGTTGTGGATTCGGACACAATCGCCCGGAAATCGCCCAGGCAGTGACCCGTCAGCTGCAGACGCTGGATTACAGCCCCAGCTTTCAACTGGGCCACCCCCTGGCATTTGAGCTGGCGGAGCGTCTGACACGAATTGCACCGGAGCCTTTTAATCACGTTTTTTTCACCAACTCAGGTTCAGAGAGCGCAGATACGTCGCTGAAAATAGCGCGTGCTTACTGGCGGATGCGAGGACAACCGAATAAAACCCGCTTTATTGGTCGTATCAAAGGCTATCACGGTGTGAATTTTGCGGGCACCAGCCTGGGTGGGATTGGACCCAATCGCAAACTGTTCGGGCAACTGGCTGAAGCGGATCATCTGCCCCAGACCTGGCGTGCCGAAGATGTGTTCACAAAAGGCCAGCCCCAGGGTGGCGAGGAGTTGGCTAACTATCTCGAGCAGCTTGTGGCGTTGCACGACGCCTCTAATATCGCGGCTGTTATTGTTGAGCCCGTGGCCGGTTCGGGTGGTGTCCTGGTGCCGCCCTCCGCCTATCTTGGTCGGCTGAGGGAAATCTGTACACAACACGATATTCTGCTGATTTTTGATGAGGTCATTACCGGCTTTGCCCGTACCGGTTCGAGTTTTGGGGCGCAGACCTTCGGGGTGATGCCGGACATCATGAATCTGGCTAAAACGCTGACCAATGGCGTTATTCCCATGGGTGCGGTGTTAACCGGCAAAGAAATATTCGACGCCTTTGTCGATGATGATCAGGCCGATCATCAGATTGCCATGCCCCATGGCTATACCTATTCAGCCCATCCGGTAGCCTGTGCCGCAGCCCTGGCTGCCCTGGACGTATTTGAGCAGGACGATATGGTTGGCAGGGCGCTGAAGCTTGCCCCGGTGCTGCAGGAGAGTCTGCACGGTTTGCGTGACCTGCCTCATGTTGTCGATGTGCGCAATATCGGCATGATGGGCGCAATTCAGCTGGCACCGCGCGGTGCAGATCTTACTGTGCGCCCGTATGAGGTTGGCGTGTGGTGCTGGCATCATGGGCTGTATGTGCGTTGGGGCGGTGATACGTTGCAGTTTGCTCCGCCATTCACAGCCACGGAAGATCAGCTTGCGCAAATGACCCTGACGCTTAAAGAGGCCTTAACTTCCTTGGTATAAGACGTTGGCAAACGCTTCAGCGACGTACAACTTTTTTCCGGTCAAAAAAAAGGGCCGGTTGATGACTCACGTCAAAACCGACCCTTTTTGCTCGTTGTAGGATCAACTACAAAAGCTGACCCTCGAAACTCGCAATAGATATCACTGATCACCTCCTTTAGTTTTTGCCCGTGTGGCACAGATTATGTCTATCCCGAAAACATTTGCAAGAGATGTTGTGAGGCGTCCTGAAGGTTACAATAGTGGGCTCAGATTTTTGCGGGATAATGGATATGGCGGACGAAAAACTAACGGGTCAGGAAGCCTGGGCACAACGCTCAGAAGCAGAGCTGCGCGGTAAACCGCTGGAGGATCTGACCTGGGTAAGCCCTGAAGGTATCCCCATAAAACCTTTGTATACAGAAGCAGATCTTGAAGACATCGCACATATTCCCAGCTTTCCTGGTGATGCACCGTTTGCGCGGGGACCGCGTTCAACCATGTACACCAATCGACCCTGGACCATCCGGCAATATGCAGGCTTTTCCACCGCAGAGGAATCCAACGCTTTTTATCGACAGAATCTGGCGGCGGGTCAGAAGGGACTGTCGGTGGCATTTGATCTGGCCACCCATCGCGGATTTGATTCTGATCATCCGCGTGTGGCGGGTGATGTAGGCATGGCGGGTGTCGCCATTGATTCAGTGGAAGACATGAAAATTCTATTTGACGGCATTCCGCTTGATCAGATGTCTGTGTCGATGACCATGAACGGCGCTGTTTTACCGGTACTTGCAGGCTATGTGGTCGCCGGTGAAGAGCAGGGGGTCGCACAGAAAGACCTTTCCGGCACAATTCAGAACGACATTCTGAAAGAGTTCATGGTCCGCAACACCTTTATTTATCCGCCGCAAAGCAGTATGCGGATTGTGGCGGACATTATTGGCTATACATCTGAGCATATGCCGCGTTTCAACTCCATTTCGATTTCCGGTTATCACATGCAGGAAGCCGGCGCGAACGCGGTACAGGAGGTTGCGTTTACCCTCGCAGATGGTGTCGAGTACGTTCGTGCGGCCCTTGCCACCGGACAGGCGGTGGATAAATTTGCGCCGCGTTTATCGTTTTTTTTCTGTATCGGCATGAACTTCTTCATGGAGATCGCCAAGTTACGTGCGGCCCGAATTCTGTGGCACGAGCTTATGAGTCAGTTTAATCCGCAGAATCCATCCTCACTGATGCTGCGGACGCATTGTCAGACCTCAGGGGTATCGCTGCAGGAACAGGATCCTTATAACAACGTTGTGCGCACCACCATCGAAGCGATGGCTGCTGTCCTGGGTGGCACTCAGAGCCTGCATACCAATGCATTGGACGAAGCGATTGCGCTGCCAACGCCATTCTCCGCCCGCATAGCACGCAATACGCAGATCATTCTTGCCGAAGAAAGTCAGATCACCCGCACAATCGACCCGTTAGGTGGCAGCTATTATGTTGAGAGTCTGACCAATTCCATTGTGCAGCATGCGCGCAAACTGATCGAGGAAGTAGAAGGCCTCGGCGGCATGACAAAAGCCGTGGTATCAGGCATGCCTAAACAACGAATCGAGGAAGCTGCGGCTCAGCGCCAGGCGCGCATCGAACGTGGCGAAGACGTGATTGTAGGCGTTAACAAATATCAACTTGAGGAAGAAGACGGCGAACTCGATGTCCTTTCTGTTGATAACAGCAAGGTAAGACAGGCGCAGCTGCGTCGACTGAATGAGCTGCGCAATAACCGCGACGAAGCCAAGGTGCAGGCCTCGATGGATGCGCTCACAAAAGCGGCGGCTGAAAACTCGGGTAATCTGTTGGAGCTTGCGATAGAGGCCACTCGTAATCGCGCCAGCGTCGGCGAGGTGTCTTACGCACTCGAGAAGGTTTACGGCAGGCATGAGCCCAAAGCAAAGATGACGCCCGGAGTCTATGCCGAGAGTTATGGTGACGATCCAGCGTTTACTAAAGTACGCGATGAGATCAAAATTTTCACAGATGTTGAGGGACATGCGCCCAGCATCCTGGTGGTCAAGATGGGGCAGGATGGACATGACCGGGGCGCCAAGGTCATTTCCAATGCATTTGGTGATTTTGGCTTCGATGTGAGTATGGGGCAATTGTTTCAGACACCTGCAGAAGCCGCTGCCCAGGCCAAAGCAGAAGGTGTGCAGGTTGTTGGCGTGTCCACCCTTGCTGGTGGACATAAATCGTTAGTACCCGAAATGATTCAGGAACTGCAGGCTGCAGGCATGGAGGATGTGATTGTTGTGGTCGGCGGTGTTATCCCGCAGCGGGACTATCAGGCACTCTACGATGCAGGTGTGCACGCTATTTTCGGACCGGGCACAAACATTCCGGATGCAGCGAGCCAGATCCTGCAGCTGATTCCCGGCAAAAACAGATAAACAGCAGTAGATTAACAAGAAGGTAGGAGTTAAAGATGATTGGACGGTTGAACCATGTGGCCATCGTAGTGCCGGACCTGGCAGCAGCAGCGCAAATGTATAAAACCTCGCTGGGCGCGAAGGTCACTGCACCTGAGCCTTTACCTGACCATGGTGTCACCACGGTTTTTGTGGAGCTGCCAAATACTAAAATTGAGCTGCTGCATCCTCTTGGAGAAGACTCGCCCGTGCAGAAATTTCTGGACAACAATCCCAGTGGCGGCATGCATCATGTTTGTTATGAAGTTGAAGACATTCATGCAGCAATTGCACATCTTGTGGATGAAGGCGCGCGGGTGCTCGGCGACGGACAACCGAAAACGGGCGCCCACGGTCTGCCGGTGGTGTTCCTGCATCCCAAAGACTTCTGCGGCACCCTTGTCGAACTCGAAGAGGTTAAAGCAGCCTGATAAATGCCGTGACTGCGCATGCGATAGCGCCGAGTGACGGCGCTATCGATGGGTTATACAAACTGTCGGTCATTCAAATTCGACAATAGCCTGGTCAACCATTAACGATTCACCTTCGTTGGCCATCACTTTGGCCACTACACCGTCTTCTTCAGCACGCAGACTGTTTTCCATTTTCATGGCTTCGACAACGGCCAGCTCTTCACCCGCTTTGACTTCGTCGCCTTCTTGAACCGACAAACGTACCAGCAGTCCTGGCATGGGCGAGAGAAGAAACTTGGACAAATCTGGTGGTGTCTTTTCGATCATATGCTGTGCAAGTTCTGCCGCTGCTGGTGTTAATACCAGCAGCTGAGTTTCTGCACCGCGATAGAAGGCGAGATAACCAGCCTTGTGCTGGTCTAACTGAAGGGTCACGGTCTGGCCATTAACCTCTGCTTCCACCAGGGTGTTGCCGGGTAGCCAGTCGGTCTGAACACGGTACACCTTGCCTTCAAAGTCCACTTCAAAGCCATGTGCCACCGGCAGCAGTGTTATTGGATAGTGGGTCTTGTTTGCGATAACAACCCAATCCTGGTGTGCTTCCGGTTCGAATCTTCGCGTCTGGCCGCTGATCTGGCTGGCGCGTTCATTCAGGATGGTGTTGACCACGGCGGTTATGACAACTGGTATCAGAGGATCACTCTGGGGTACGTCGCCGGCGTGGAACCCGTCGGGGTATTCTTCAGCAATGAAGTTTGTGGTTATGCGGCCTTCCGCAAAACGGGGGTGCATGATCAATGCATTCAGGAAGCTGATATTATGCCGTACGCCACGGATGTAATAACTGTCTAAAGCATCAGCCATGTGTTCAATGGCTTGTTCGCGGGTATCACCGTAAGTCACCAGCTTGGCAATCATGGGATCGTAATACATCGATACCTCGCTGCCTTCTTCAATGCCGGTGTCGACACGCACGTGGTCTGTTTCAACAGGTGCTTTGTAATTCACCAGGCGTCCGATTGACGGGAGAAAGTTTCGAAACGGATCTTCTGCATAAACACGGCTTTCCATCGCCCAGCCTTTAAGCTGAACGTCTTCCTGCTTTAATGAAAGCACTTCATTGTTGGCCACGCGGATCATATGCTCCACCAGGTCCTGGCCGGTGACAAGTTCCGTGACAGGGTGCTCCACCTGTAAACGTGTATTCATTTCAAGGAAGAAAAAGTTCTTGTTGGCGTCAACGATAAATTCAACGGTGCCAGCGGAGCTGTAGTCAACGGCACGGGCGAGCGCGATGGACTGTTCACCCATAGCTTTGCGCGTTTCTTCATCGAGAAACGGCGACGGGGCTTCTTCGATGACTTTCTGGTGGCGTCGTTGAATTGAGCATTCCCGCTCACCTAGAAAGATGGCGTTGCCATGCTTGTCAGCGAGTACCTGGATTTCGATATGTCTGGGTTCTTCGATGAACTTTTCCGCAAAAACCCGGTCATCGCCAAAACTGGAACGTGCTTCGTTGGTGGCTTGCTCGAATCCTTCACGGCATTCTTCATCGTTGTGCACCACTCGCATACCTTTGCCGCCACCGCCGGCGCTGGCTTTGAGCATAACCGGGTAGCCTATGTCCTGAGCGATTTTCACCGCGTGTTCAGGACCGTCAATCACATCGGTATAACCGGGGATCGTGTTTACACCCGCCTCGGCGGCCAGCAGTTTAGAAGTGATCTTGTCACCCATGCTGGTAATGGCTTTTACGCCGGGACCGATGAAGGTGATGCCAGCGCCGTCTAATGCTTCACAGAAATCGGCATTTTCAGATAAAAAGCCGTATCCCGGGTGCACAGCCTGGGCGCCGGTTTCTTTGCAGGCAGCAATGATGCGCTCAATCTGCAGGTAACTCTGGGCGGAAGGTGAAGGGCCGATGTGCACTGCCTCGTCTGCCATGCGTGTATGCAGCGCATTGGCATCTGCATCGGAGTAGACCGCAACGGTTTTGATACCCATGCGGCGGGCGGTTTTGATGACGCGGCAGGCAATTTCACCGCGGTTGGCTATCAGTATTTTCTCAAACATTAAATTTACCTTACACGCGGTTAAAGCGGGATGTTGCCGTGTTTACGCCAGGGATTTTCCAGCTCTTTGTCGCGCAACATCGCAAATGAGCGGCACACCCTCTCTCTTGTTTCAGCAGGCATAACAACATCGTCAACGTAACCGCGACTGGCGGCGACAAAAGGATTGGCAAACAGGTTCTGATACTCTTCGGTGCGCTGGGCGATGCCTTCGTCGTCGCCCAGCTCTTTGCGGAAAATGATTTCAACAGCACCTTTAGCGCCCATAACCGCGATTTCAGCGCTGGGCCAGGCAAGATTAACGTCGCCGCGCAGGTGTTTAGAGGCCATGACGTCATAAGCGCCGCCGTATGCCTTGCGGGTAATCAATGTCACTTTTGGCACTGTGCATTCGGCATAGGCGTACAGAAGTTTGGCGCCATTTTTGATGATGCCACCGTATTCCTGAACGGTGCCGGGCATAAATCCGGGCACATCAACCAGAGTAAGAATGGGAATATTAAAGGCATCGCAGAAGCGTACAAAACGCGCGCCTTTCTTCGACGAATCAATATCCAAGCATCCCGCAAGGACCATAGGCTGATTGGCAACCACGCCAACGGTTGAACCCTGTAGTCGTATGAAACCAATGACAATATTCTGTGCGTATTCAGGCTGCACTTCGAAAAAGTCTTTCTCGTCGGCAATCTTATGAATCACTTCTTTGATGTCATAGGGTTTTGATGCGTCGGCAGGGACCAGCGTATTAAGCGACGGTTCTTCGCGGGCGCCTGGGTCTTCTGTGGGCCAGCGTGGTGGCTTTTCGCGATTGCTTGCGGGCAGAAAATCGAAAAAGCGCCG
>CBDUMB010000107.1:0-8419 GCA_965368205.1 uncultured Pseudomonadaceae bacterium
CATGGCTGGTCTCGATACGGAGATTGACGGCGAAGCCCGTGCGCAGAAAGACATGAAAGTGGGTTACCTGCCCCAGGAGCCACAGCTGGATGATGAGCTTGATGTGCGCGGCAACGTGGAACAGGGTGTTGCCCCGATCATGGCCATCATCAATGAATACAACGAAATATCGGAAAAGTTTGCTGAGCCCATGGATGATGAACAGATGACCGAGCTGCTGGAGCGGCAAGGTGAACTGGCTACGCAGATCGATGCTGTAGACGGCTGGGATATCGACCGAACTTTAGATATCGCTGCGGATGCGCTGCGCCTGCCACCCTGGGAAACCCCGGTAAACGTGCTCTCTGGCGGTGAGCGTCGACGCGTGGCGCTATGCGCCCTGTTGCTGTCCAAACCCGACATGCTGCTGCTGGACGAGCCTACCAACCACCTGGATGCAGAGAGTGTCAGCTGGCTGGAACACTTTCTCGACGAATACAGCGGTACTGTTGTGGCGGTTACCCACGATCGTTATTTCCTCGACAACGTTGCCGGCTGGATTTTAGAACTCGATCGGGGTCGGGGCATTCCGTTTGAAGGTAACTACAGCCATTGGCTGGAAAACAAAGAACAACGTCTGCAGGCGGAAGCGTCACAGGAAAAAGCCCGCCAGCGATCAATAAAGTCAGAGCTGGATTGGGTGCGCAGCAACCCTAAAGCCCGGCAGTCGAAATCCCGCGCTCGCCTGGCCCGCTTCGATGAGCTGGTCAACCAGGAATCCGAAGCACGGCAGGAAACCACCGAGCTGTTCATTCCCACCGGCGAACGCCTGGGCGAAAAAGTCATCGAAATCAATGGCCTGTACAAAGGCTTTGGTGAACGCCTGCTGATCGAGAACCTCAGCGCCAACATCCCCCAGGGTGCCATTGTAGGCATCATTGGTGGCAACGGTGCGGGCAAGTCAACGTTCTTCAAAATGCTCACCGGCGATGAAACGCCTGACGAAGGCAGTGTCGATATCGGTCCCACCGTACAGATGGCTTTTGTTGATCAGAGCCGGGACGCCCTCGATGGCAGCAAAACAGTCTGGGAAGAAATTTCCGACGGTCAGGACATCATGCGGGTTGGCAGACACGAGATCCAGAGTCGTGCCTATGTTGGTCGTTTCAATTTCAAAGGCAGCGACCAGCAGAAACGTGTGGGTGACCTGTCCGGTGGTGAACGCAATCGTGTTCACCTGGCCAAGCTGTTACGCAGTGGTGCCAACGTGCTGCTGCTGGACGAGCCGACAAACGATCTCGATGTAGAGACGCTACGCGCGCTGGAAGAGGCGCTGTTGAATTTTGCCGGCACCGTGCTGGTGATATCCCACGACAGATGGTTCCTTGATCGGGTTGCCACCCATATTCTGGCGTTTGAAGGCGATTCCCATGTTGAGTGGTTCGAAGGCAACTACAGTGATTATGAAGCAGATCATAAACGCCGCTTTGGTGATGCCGGACCAACACGGATCAAGTACAAACCGATACACAGGGCCTAGCAGCGCGCAAAAAAACGCCTGCCTTAGAGGTTAGTCAGAACCTCTAAGGCACTACTGAGGCTCTGCACGCCGTGCACTGCCATGTTAGGCAGGTTTTCTTTGGGACGATTGGCAAACGGCACTATCGCGCGCTTGAAGCCGTGCTTCGCGGCCTCACGCAGGCGCTCCTGACCGTTAGCCACCGGACGCAGTTCGCCGGTCAAACCCAGCTCCCCGAAAACAATCAGATCCCGCGGCAGGATTCGATCACGAAAAGACGATAACACCGCCAGCAGCAGCGCCAGATCTGCACCGGTCTCCGTGATGCGCACACCACCAACCACATTAGCAAACACATCCTGATCAGCCAGGGTAATGCCACAATGCCTGTGCATCACCGCCAGGTGCATTGCCAGTCGCTGTTGATCCAGGCCCACAGCAACGCGTTTGGCATAGCCGCCGGACACTTCATCCACCAGCGCCTGAATCTCCACCAACAAAGGTCTTGTGCCTTCCCAGGTCACCGTCGCGACGCTGCCGGGTGAATCTACTTCGCCGCGTTGCAGGAAAATTGCTGACGGGTTGGCCACTTCTTTCATGCCCAGATCGGTCATGGCAAAAACACCCAACTCATTGATGGCGCCAAAGCGATTTTTATGACCGCGCAGGGTTCGATAACGACTGCCCGCCGGGCTGTCGAGCATCATGAAACAATCAATCATATGTTCCAGCACCTTCGGACCCGCTAACCCACCCTCTTTGGTGATGTGCCCAACCAGAATAATGACGGTGTCCGTCTGTTTCGCCAGACGGGTGAAAAACGCCGCGGTTTCGCGCACCTGGGTCACGGAACCCGGCGTTGCATCGAGGGCGTCCATCTGCAATACCTGCACAGAATCCAGCACAACCACATCGGGTTTACGCTGGGTGATGTGGCTGGCAATCACTTCGGCGCGCGTCTCCGAGGCAACATCGAGCCCGTCCATCGGCAGCTCCAGGCGCTTGGCACGCATCGCCAGCTGCTGCAGAGACTCTTCCCCGGTGACATACAGGACACCGCGGGATTGCGCCATTTTTGTACACACCTGCAACAGCAGTGTGCTTTTACCGGCACCTGGATCACCACCAATCAGCACCACGGAACCCGGCACCAGGCCGCCACCAAGAACGCGATCCAGCTCACCAAAGGTGGTGGTCAGGCGCTCGGCTTCCTGTGCTTTGACTTCGTTGAGTTTTTGAATCTGCGCGGCAGCGCCGGCAAAACCTACCCGGGATTCTTTGATCGGGCTGATGTTCACCCGGGACAGCGTGTTCCACTCGTTACAGGCGTTGCACTGCCCCTGCCACTTGGCAAATTCAGCGCCACAGTCGCTACAGACGTAGGCGGTTTTGGTTTTGGCCACGGCTATGGGTACTTCGGTTTAAACATAATCGGCGTAAATATCCGACGCCAGATTTTCAAATTTGGTCAGGTTGCCGATCCACGACAAGCGGACTTTGCCAATCGGACCATTGCGCTGTTTGCCAATGATGATTTCAGCGATGCCTTTGTCTTCGGTGTCTTCGTTGTACACCTCATCACGATAGATAAACAGAATGACGTCGGCATCCTGCTCGATCGCGCCTGATTCGCGCAGGTCTGACATCATCGGGCGTTTATCCGGTCGGGCTTCCAGGGCACGGTTTAACTGGGAAAGAGCGATCACCGGGCAGCGCATTTCTTTGGCCAGCGCCTTTAAAGAACGGGAAATTTCAGAAATTTCACCGGCTCTGGATTCAGATTTGTCCGCGGTCCGCATCAGCTGCAGATAGTCCACTGCAATCAATCCCAGGCCGCCGGCTTCCCGTGCGACCCGACGCGCCCGGGAGCGCACATCGCCGGGCGTTAACGCCGGTGTGTCATCAACGTAAAGTTTTTTATCACGCAACTGGCTGACTGCACCGGTGAAACGCGCCCAGTCGTCGTCCTGCAACGATCCGTCACGCAAACGGGTCTGATCAATACGACCCAGGCTCGACAGCATACGCATGACAATCTGTTCTGAAGGCATCTCCATACTGAACACCAGCACTGCCTCGCCGGACATAACCGCATGCTCAACCATGTTCACCGCAAACGCAGTTTTACCCATGGAAGGGCGGGCGGCAATAATCACCAGATCTGAGGACTGCAGACCAGAGGTCTTTTTATCGAGATCTGCAAACCCTGTTGCAACACCTGTGGTGCCGCCTTTGTTGTTGTAGAGAAATTCTACTTTTTCCACCGCTCTGGACAGCAGCGGTGCAACTTTTTCCGGACCACCTTCGGTGCTGCGGTTTTCCGCAATTTCAAATACCGACTGTTCGGCAATTTCAACCAGCGCGTTGCTATCGCGGCCATCGGGTGAAAAAGCAGCGTCGGCTATCTTGTTGGCGGCACCGATGAGCTGACGCATGATTGATCGCTCACGGACAATTTTCCCATACGCCAGCACGTTGCTGGCGCCTGGCGTTGCCTCTGCCAGTTCTGCAAGGTAGGTGACATCACCCGCCTTTTCCAGCAACGCCTGAGACCGCAAGCGTTCTGACACGGTCACGGCGTCCATGGGCTCATCGGCATTTGCCAGCGCCATCATCGCTTCAAAAATAATCTGATGCTGGGTGCGATAAAAGTCGTGAGCATGAACAATTTCCACCAGGTCGAACCAGGCTTCGTTGTTCAGCATCAGCCCCCCTAATACAGACTGTTCAGCCTCTATAGAGTGCGGGGGTACTTTAAGGTTAATGGGTGACGGTGGTTCGGGGGCGTATTCAGACATGGAGCGAATTTGTGTAGACGGTTGAAGACTTTGCTCGGTTGCCTGAATTTTTGCAACCACTAAGCGACGCGCTAATGTAAAAACCCTGCTTTTTACGGCAAAAAAAGAACTGCAAAAAAAAGGGCCCCGATGGGACCCTTTCAAACGGCACTTAAAGTGCTTCTTATTCTGAAACTTCTATATACGCAGTCAGTTACTGATTATTCAGCCACCACGTTGACTTTGATGTCCACGGTGACTTCTGAATGTAACTGCAGCGCAATGTCGTATTCTCCGGTCATACGGATCACACCTTCCGGCATGCGCACTTCCGCGCGAGCTACTTCATGTCCATCATTGGTGAGCGCATCAGCGATATCCTGTGTGCCCACTGAACCGTAGAGACGTCCTTCTTCACCGGTTTTCACAACCATCGTAAGGACAACGTCTTTCAGACTTTCGCCGCGGGTTTGAGCTTCACCAAGTTTTTCGTTGGCAGCTGATTCCAGCTCGGCGCGACGTGCTTCAAACTCTGCACGATTGGTCTTATTGGCCTGCACCGCTCGACCCTGAGGAATCAGGAAATTACGGGCAAAACCAGGCTTAACCACCACTTCGTCACCGAGTTCACCAAGATTGTTCACCGGCTCGAGTAAAATAATATTCATCTAAATCTCCTCGACCTAGTTGTGCTGGTCCGTGTAGGGCAGCAGCGCAAGGTAACGTGCGCGTTTAACTTCTTTGGCCAGCATGCGTTGAAAACGAGCGCTAGTACCGGTGATGCGACTGGGCACAATCTTTCCGGTTTCGCCGATAAACTGGCGCAGGGTGTCCAGATCTTTGTAATCGATATCGCCCTCTTGCTGGGCTTGTTGCATACGACGACGGCTCATGAGCTGGGCTCCTCTTCGGTGTCCGCAGCAGGCTCTGCAGCTGCTTCGGTGTTATCTGATGTATCCCCGCCTTCTTCGGAGCTGGCGTTCTGCGCAGCACGAGCGGCATATTCCTCTTCGCGACGGCGTTCGCGTTCTTTGTCTTTTTCCTGATCGCGCAATTCTTCTTCGTAGATCTTCGAGTTACCTACCTGCGGCTCATTGCGGCGAATGACCATGCTGCGGATAACCGCATCATTGAAGCGGAAAGCGCTCATCAACTCATCGTACACACCCTGGTCAACCTCAATGTTCATGAGGATATAGTGGGCTTTGTGAATCTTGGCGATAGGGAACGCAAGCTGACGCCGGCCCCAATCTTCCGTACGGTGGATAACACCGTTACCGCGCACGATCATGGCGTGATAACGCTCGATCATTCCGGGTACCTGGTCACTCTGGTCCGGATGGACCATAAAAACGACTTCATAATGTCGCATAACATCTCCTTTCGGTTAGCGCCGCGATGGATATTGAATTGCCAATACCCGCCTTGTCGGCGTTTCGCCTCCGACGTCTCTGGTTTTATCCAGGCGACGCGTGAGGCAAGGTTTGCCCACCAAATCTGTGGGGGCGCGCATTGTAGGGGGGAAGGCAGCTTGAAGCAAGTTGTCCTGCTGGCGCTGGAGGACGCTAGATTCACGCTTCCCCTAAGACTATTCTCCAACCTACCTGTTCAGGTGAGAGGAATATGATGCAGCTACACAAGGTCACGCTATTGATCGCGTTCACCAGTGGAGGTTTGCTCGGTTGGCTGGCAAACGCCGCCACCTCCTCTTCTGAAAGTGTTGCATTACGATCACAAACAGCACTACCAAGCACGATGTCAGAACCGGCATTGAGTAACTCGCCACAGTCTCTGCAACGATTGCGCGCACTGTTACAGCAAGCGCTTGCTGCTCAAGCCGGTAACCCGCCGAATCGAGCAGGGGAGGCCTATGTGAACGAGTTAATCGAGACCCTTGCTCAGCAGGCGCCCATGGAAACCGCCAGGCTGATCATTGGCGCCGCGCTTAAAGACACCAAGCAGTTCACTTTGCTGCGCCTGACGGCGCGGGTCTGGTATGAAAACGCAGGCGTGGACACGCTCAGCCTCCTTACCCAGGCGCCGACATCCACAGACCTCGAACCCTTCTTTCACCCGCTGTTTGCATGGGTTGCCAACCAACAACCCCTGGAAGCACTGCCCCATATCCTGGCTTTACCCTCATCACCGTTACGCGAGAACCTGTTTGTTAACATCGCTTACGGTGTTGATGTGCAAGACGTCGACGCCATCATTAAGATAATTGATGATCTGCCTGTTGATGAACGGGGTCGTGTGGCCAATATCGCAGGCCACGCATTGGCGCACAAAGCACCTGAACGCGCTTTGCTGTGGGCTGATACGCTTCCCGATACCCAGGCCGCTGAAATACGCAAAAGGGCACTGCGATTAATTGCCGGCACTGACCCGCTACGCGCCATAAATCTGGTCGAATCAACAAGCGTCAAACATGGCGGGGATGTCATCAGAAATGCGCTAGCAGTCCTATCAAGTACCGATCCACTAGAAGCGATTGCGGAATACGAACGGTTAACCGACCCAAGGCGGAAACGTCAGGCATTATCGGGATTGATCAACGGTTGGGGTACAAATGACCCGATCGCGGCAGCAAACTGGCTGGCTTCGCTTGATACTAAGAGCCAAGAGGATCTGATGACCGCGCTCGGACGCCAATGGGCTCAGAATGAACCGCTTGCCGCCGCCGACTATGTATCGCAACTGCCTGAACACACCCGTTTGGCCTGGTTGAAAGGCATTGTAAGAGCAACGTCAGATAAGGCACCCGAAGACAATCTTGAGTGGATACAGCGATTTCGGGACGAAGAGTACTTTCCTCTGCTGCTCACCTACTCCATGGAATCTCTGTATCGCCAGAACCATAGCGTGGCCCTGGATTATGTCATGGCCATGGATGAAGTGAGTCGGAACATCGCACTGCCTGGCTTGATCAGACGGACCGCGAGAAACGATGCTGCGCTGGCTGCAGCCTGGATTCCGGAGATCAGCGACGCTGGGTATCGCAAAGCGGCAACGGAAACCGTCGTCGATAACTGGATAAAACATGACCTGACCGGTGCAGAACAATGGGTTAACGATTTACCCGAAGGAGACATCAAAGACACTGCCCTTGCATCCATGATGATTCATGGTGGCGCAGCGGAAAATGTATCTCTGGCCGCAAACATCAAAAACCGAGAGACACGCCTCGCCGCTTACCTGGGCAGCACCATGCCGTATTATTGCGCGAAGATTTCAGTGTCTTTTCTGCAACAGATACCGCTCAACCCGGAACAGTGGCGTTCTGTTGAAACTCGACTGCGTGCTTCGGATGTCACCGGAGAAGGAAGTTTTCAATTCAGCTTCAGATGACCACCCGACGAAAATTTGCTGCCTACGATTCAGGTCACTTTCAACGTCGATAAAAACGACGTCACCAGCCCTCTCTATGGGCCGTAAAATCAGTAACATTACGCCATGTTAGACCTTCGCAACGTTGCTGTTATCACCTGGATTCTGTTCTGGACCGGTCCACTGGCTTCTTATCTGTTGTCCGCCAACGCCGGCTACGTCGACTGGTGTGTACCCCACCTGACCGGCTGCGACAGCATCAGCGCCAGTGGCCGCCATGGCTGGGGATTTTTTGTCTTCAAAGCCACCATGCTGCCCGCCGCAGGTCTGACCCTGATTTACTGGATCCTGTGCTATCGATGGTTAAACCTGATCATCACGCCGGCGCGGGTTGATCAGGTGATCCTCACTCTGGGACTGGTCGGTGCGCTTTTCCTGGTGCTGTATGTGACTTTTCTGGGTTCCGACGGCGACACTTACCGCACTTTGCGCCGCTATGGCACGGTGGTGTTTTTCGGCTTCACCTTCCTTGCGCAACTGTTGTTCGCCAAGCGCATCATCGATGCTGAAATCAGTTCGCCGATGGTGCGCTGGAAATATCGAATGGCGATTTTCATGTTCTGGGGTGGGCTTGCTTTTGCGGTGCTGGCCAATTTTTTCGAAGACGATGACTTCCTGCAGAATATTTCAGAGTGGAACTTTGCTTCCGCACTCACTGCATTCCCCCTGCTCACCTGGTTCCTTTGGCGTCATACGGGTTTCCAGGTCGACTTCCGACGCGACTAAAAAGACTGCTTTGCCGTTATGGTGAATTCCC
>CBDUMB010000108.1:0-8398 GCA_965368205.1 uncultured Pseudomonadaceae bacterium
CCTTGAGCAGGACGATGACCTCATGGAAGCCTATCTTGAAGGCGAAGAGCCTTCAATTGATGACCTCAAGCGTTGTATTCGCAAAGGTACCATTGCATTAGATTTCTTCCCCACTTTCTGTGGCTCAGCGTTCAAAAATAAAGGCGTACAGAACGTTCTGAATGGTGTAGTCGATTATCTGCCCAACCCAATGGAAGTAGAGCCTCAACCCGAAGTAGATCTGGAAGGTAACGAAACCGGCGGCAAAGCCATTGTCGATCCAGATTACCCACTGCGAGCGCTGGCGTTCAAAATTATGGATGACCGTTACGGTGCACTTACGTTTACCCGTATCTACTCAGGCCGCATTGCTAAAGGGGACACCGTCCTCAACACCTTCACCGGCAAAACTGAGCGTATCGGCCGGATCGTGGAGATGCATGCAGACTCGCGGAATGAGATGGATTCAGCTCAGGCGGGTGACATTGTTGCGCTGCTGGGCATGAAAAATACCCAGACAGGCCACACCTTGTGTGATCCGGTTAAACCCGCAACCCTGGAACCGATGGTATTCCCAGCACCGGTTATCTCCGTGGCGATTGCGCCACGTGACAAAGCTGGCGCAGAGAAAATGGGCATCGCATTGTCCAAGATGATTGCTGAAGACCCGTCCTTCTATGTTGAAACTGACGAAGAATCAGGTGAAACCATCATGCGCGGCATGGGTGAATTACACCTGGACATCAAAGTGGACATCTTGAAGCGAACCCACGGTATCGATGTGGATGTGGGCAAACCTCAAGTTGCTTACCGCGAAACCATCACCGCGCGTATCGAAGACAGCTACACGCACAAGAAACAGACCGGTGGCGCAGGTCAGTTTGCGAAAATCGACTACATCATCGAGCCTGGTGAAGCCGGCAGCGGCTACGAGTTTGAGTCCAAGGTCACCGGCGGCAACGTACCACGGGAATTCTGGCCCGCAGTTGAAAAAGCCTTTGGCGTTTCCATGGAAGAAGGCACCCTCGCCGGCTTCCCGCTGCTCGACGTCAAAGTCACGCTGACTGACGGTGGTTTCCACCCCGTCGACTCTTCAGCAATTGCTTACGAACTGGCTGCCAAAGCTGCCTACCGTCAGAGTATTCCTAAAGCTTCACCACAGCTGCTGGAGCCTGTGATGAAGGTGGATGTGTTCACACCTGACGACCATGTTGGTGATGTTATCGGTGACCTTAACCGTCGACGCGGCATGATCAAATCTCAAGAGGCGGGCGTAACCGGCGTTCGCGTTAAAGCTGATTGTCCGCTGGCCGAAATGTTTGGCTACATTGGCGACCTGCGCACCATGACGTCTGGTCGTGGTCAGTTCTCCATGGAGTTCTCACACTACGCACCGTGTCCGGCAAATGTGTCAGAAAGCGTCATCACAGAAGTGAAAGCACGAAAAGCAGCAACGTCCTAAACAGACCGAAGCTTGAACAGAAAAGCAGCGTTGTTCTCAACGCTGCTTTTTTTATGCCTGTAACACAGACAGATAGCCGTGATTTTCCGGGAATTTGCCGCTAAAGTAATCGACCGAACAAATCTAAGGCGCTCGAATCATGCAAACCGTACTGAATTCAACAGACTTTGAAGCCGCGCGGGCGGTACGTGCCGCCAAACTTAATGAACTGGGTTTTGTTGCCGTATGTATGGCGCCCGGTGAAGCCAACGACGGTCACAGCCACACGATCGTCGAAGAAATGCTGATTGTACAAAAAGGCCACGGACAGATTCAAATCGAGAACGACACGTTCGATTTGTGCCCTGGTTCCGTTGCGATTGTACCGGCCGGCAAGTTTCACGCCGTGTGCAACACCGGCAGCGAAAATCTTGAAGGGGTGACTGTTTTCAATTCAAACTTCGACCGTAAAAAAGTGGTTCTGAAAAGTCGTAAAGAACATTTTTCAGCTAAAAAGGCATCCGCCAAAGAAAGCCTGCAGGATGAGATTGCGGCGCTGCGCAAAGCCAATAAAAAGCTGAAAAAGCGCCTGAAAAAGAAAGCCAAGAAATAATTTTCAGACCTCAGCATGCTGCGTATTACAAAAACGCTTCTGATTCTGGTTGTCGCCAGCTGGGGTTTGCTTGCTGCTTTTCAAAACTTTGCTGATTGGCCGGGTACCCTCGGCGCTGTTGGCGCAGCAACCTCAATGGCCACGTTCGAAGATGGTGCCGAAAGCTGGCAGGCAACCTCCAACAACATTCTAATCTGGCTGGGTGCTTTATTTATCGTTGTCAGCAAGATGATCAGCGGTGGACTCTGTCTGGCGGGTAGCAGGCAGATGTGGCGCGCGCGGCGCGCCAGCACAGCGGAATTTCAACGCAGCAAACAGCTAGCCTTGAGCGGCTGTGCGATCGCGTTGTTCATGTTGTTTGGGGGCTTTATTGTCATCGCCGAAACCTGGTACGAGCTGTGGCGTTCAGATGTTATGCGCGGCCCTGTACTGGATTCCGCATTTCGCTATGGCGGTATGATTGCGCTTATCGCACTGTTCGTGAACACCCCGGACGAAATCTGATCCGGGGCCTCCCTGCTTTGCTTATACGTTAAAGCGAAAGTGCACGACGTCGCCATCGGCGACAACATACTCCTTACCTTCCAGGCGCCAGCGACCGGCGTCTTTAGCCCCTTGTTCACCTTTGTAGGTAACAAAGTCATCGTAGCTAATCACCTCGGCACGAATGAAACCTTTCTCAAAATCTGTGTGAATAACGCTGGCTGCTTTTGGCGCTTTTGCGCCTATGGGTATAGTCCACGCCCTCACTTCCAGAGGTCCGGCGGTGAAGTACTGCTGCAGGCCTAACAACTTGTTCCCTGCGCGTATTACCCGGTTCAAGCCCGGCTCTTCAATACCCAGATCTTCGAGAAACTCTGCCCGCTCAATATCATCAAGCTCAGCCACTTCCGACTCGATCTGGTTGCTGACGACAACCACTTCAGCATGCTCCTGCTCAGCAATATCTCTCACAATGTCGACCAGCGGATTATCGGTTAAACCATCTTCCGCCACATTGGCGATGTACAGGACCGGTTTACTGGTGATGAAGTGAAACTCGCGTATCGCCAGTTTTTCATCATCTGTCAAACCCGCCGATCGTACTGGCAAACCTGCTTCCAGTTTGTCCTTCACCTTGTCGAGAATCTGAAGCATCGCCAGCGCGGCTTTATCACCAGAGCTGGACACTCTGCGATTACGATCGTAAACCCGCTCCAGCGTTTCCAGATCCGCAAGTGCAAGCTCTGTATTAATGATTTCGATATCGTCTTTCGGCGAAACTTTTCCTGATACGTGCACCACGTTGTCATCGTCAAAACATCGGACGACGTGAGCAATCGCATCCGTTTCGCGGATATGCGCGAGGAATTTATTACCCAACCCTTCACCCTGAGCCGCGCCGGCAACGAGCCCTGCAATATCCACAAACTCCATGGTCGCTGGCACAATCTTTTCTGGATGTACAAGCTCCGCAAGCTTTTCCAGACGAGGATCTGGAACCGGCACAATACCCGTGTTGGGGTCGATGGTGCAGAAAGGGAAATTTTCAGCGTCAATACCCGCTTTGGTTAATGCATTAAACAAAGTGGATTTACCCACATTAGGCATACCAACAATGCCACATTTAAAGCCCACTAGGATTCTCCGGTTGCATGCAAGACGTTCATGGCCTGCTGCCAATTGCCTTGCAGAATGTTATTTAATAAATCGTCGTCAAATGCCGTGCACCGCTCGACTTCAATGCGCTCATCTACGGGCATGGCCTGTTGCGTGAGATAAGCGGTCACCTTTGAAGGACTACCAGGGTGACCAACACCAATACGCAGGCGCATAAAATCGGGATTGTTTCCCAGTCCGGAACGCACGCTTCTGATGCCATTATGACCGTTGTCACCACCACCTTGTTTCAGGCGCACAACCCCTGGCACAAAAGCCATTTCATCATAAACAACAAGAATCGATTCCGGCGGAATCTTAAAGAAGCGTTGTACCGCACCCACCGAGTCTCCAGAGAGATTCATATAGGTTGTGGGAATCAGCAATCGCACATCATGACCGAGGATATCTCCACGCCCGATGTCACCTTTGAATTTAGTTTCCGACGCCAGAGTGATTGCAAAACGCTCGGCCAGCTCACGCACCCAGCATTCACCAACGTTATGCCGAGTGGCTTGATAGCTGGCACCGGGATTACCGAGGCCAACTATCAGTCTAATGGCAGACATAAGCCGCAGTGGATATGTTCATCACAGACCCACTGGCTTGCTTAAGACTCGTCGTCTGCGTTGTCTTTATCGTCGTCAGCGACAGTTGGAACTTCGCCAGCTGGCTCTACAGCATCTTCGTCTTCTGCCGCTTCGCTGCCACGCAGGACTTCCACGCTCACGACCTGGATATCGTGATCCTGATCATCATCACCGTGAGAGAACGCCAACAAGGAGACACCCTCTGGTAAAGCCAGACCAGAAAGATGTATGGAAAAGCCAACATCTACATCCTTCATGTCCACTTCAATGTATTCAGGTAGGTCCGTCGGCAGACAGCTGATCTCAACATCGGTCATGTTGTGCAGAATGCTACCGCCATTCATTTTCACGCCGACACAGTTGTCTTCGTTAATGAAGTGGATTGGCACAGTCGCGTGCATGACTTTGGACATGTCAATGCGCTGAAAGTCCACGTGGTGCACTTTGTTAGACGCAGGATCACGCTGCAGATCACGCACAACCGCCTTGGTTGGTTGACCATCAACAACTACGTTTAAGATCTGCGAGTAAAAAGTTTCCTGTTCCATCACCTTGACCAGCTGGTTTACCGCCAGGGTCAGGTTCTGGGGGGACTCTTCGCCACCATAAATAATTGCCGGAACTCTTTTACCCGCACGACGCAGGCGGCGGCTCGCACCTTTCCCTACGTCTGTACGGAGCTCAGCAGTCAGTTCTAATACATCTGACATTCGCTTCTCCTTCAAGTTAATAAATCCGTCTGATCTGCGACCAACCATACGGACAGTTGTGTCTATCTCAGACTTGTTCAGCGCGGGTCCGAATAGAACCGCTTATCTGAACATAGCTGATATAGACTCTTCATTACTCACCCGCCGAATCGATTCGGCCAGCAAGCTATCTAAACTCAACTGCGTGATTTTCTGACACGCTCGTGCCGCTTCACTGAGCGGGATGGTATCGGTGACCACCATCTGATCGATCTGCGAATCAGCAATTCGCTCGATTGCAGGTCCGGACAAAACCGCATGCGTGATATAAGCCACTACCTGCGCCGCACCTTCATCTTTTAACGCCTGGGCAGCGGTGCACAACGTTCCCGCCGTATCAACAATGTCGTCTACCAGAATGCAGACTTTACCCTGGACGTCACCTATAACGTTCATGACCTTCGATTCATTGGCCTGTGGACGCCGCTTATCAATAATGGCCAGATCCAGATCGTCAATCTGTTTCGCAATGGCTCTGGCTCGAACCACACCGCCAACGTCGGGCGATACCACTATCGGGTTGCTGTATCCCTGCGCAGAGACATGGTCGACCAGTACTGGCGAACCGTAAACATTGTCTACTGCAATATTAAAAAATCCCTGGATCTGGTCAGCATGCAGATCAACGGTCAGGATTCGATCCACACCCACCGCACCGATCATGTCCGCAACCACTTTCGCACTGATCGAGACTCTTGCCGATCGCGGCCGACGATCCTGTCGAGCGTAGCCAAAATACGGAATCACCGCGGTGACCCGAGTGGCAGATGCACGCTTTATTGCATCAGCCATGATCAGCAGTTCCATCAGGCTGTCGTTTGTCGGCGCACATGTTGATTGCAACAGGAACACATCGTGACCGCGGACGTTCTCATGAATTTCCACCATGACCTCGCCATCACTGAACCGACCCACGTCCGCTCTGCCCAGTTCCACCCGCAACTTTTTTGCTACGCGCCGCGCCAGTTCCGGATTAGCGCCACCGGCAAAAAGCATCAAATTAGCCAAGATTGTTTCTCCCGCTAATAATTATGCGTGTGAACATACTGGATCTTTGCAGAGTATGGCTGGGGTGGCAGGATTCGAACCTGCGCATGCCGGGATCAAAACCCGGTGCCTTACCGCTTGGCGACACCCCAATTTTTCGAGCGCGCTATTGTGCTGATCAGCACCCCCAGTGTCAAACGAATGCGGCAGACGCTGCAGGTATTGCAAAAGCTTGAAATTGACGGTTTATTGCAGATATTCACGCACAATCACCGTAATGGTCTTATCCGCCTGACTGGCTTTGATGCGTCCGGGTGTAGTTAAGCCATCGCGCTGATCGTAACGGCTCAGGGAAACCAACCAACCAGCCTGGGTAAATTCGACAAACCTGCCCTGCTCATCGAGGCCTGTC
Organism: uncultured Pseudomonadaceae bacterium; assembly: GCA_965368205.1. Lineage (GTDB taxonomy): Bacteria > Pseudomonadota > Gammaproteobacteria > Pseudomonadales > Azotimanducaceae > UBA4421. Next base: position 6,410 of record CBDUMB010000108.1, read on the forward strand.
GAATCGTAACGGTACTGCGCAGCGGGCTCCCCGCGAATCCAGGCTGGCAGCACATCCAGCGGCAGGGACCAGCCCAGATGGGCCAACATGACCTCTTCAGGCTGCCCCAGAGCCAGTATCTGCTCGCCACGGCTGACTTGCATAGCCCTCGGGTCTCCCTTGAGTTGTGTCCGCCCCTGGCCCAAAGGCCCCCACACGTCGATCTCGTAGCGCGCCTGACTGTGCTGCCGCCAGTCAAAATTGGCCGAAAAGCCTTCGCCGTCCTGTTTGACGCCAATTTTGCCTAAAATCTGAAAATTCAGCTCGTCTGGCGGTACAAGCGGCTTGGCAACACAGCCCGCCAGCAAAAACGTCAACAAAATGCTGTTTAAAATTAGAGACTTAGCTACTAAGTTGTTCTGTCCACAATCTGCTATCATCCGCCCTACTTCGGGTCCATTTTCCACGCAATGAGCATATTGGCATACGGTTTAAACTATCGCACGGCTTCCGTAGAGCTGCGTGAGCGCGTGGCTTTCCCGGAAGACTACGTTACCGATGCCTTAATCCAGGTTAAGCGCGACGTGGCCGGCGTGCAGGAAGCGGCGATCATCTCTACCTGCAATCGCACTGAGCTGTACTGCGCGCTGCATCCCGAAGCGGAACCCGACCTGGCGGCCTGGTTGAGCCGCTATCGACCGGTATCAACCAGTGAACTACAAGACGCCTCATACACGCATTGGGATCAGGACGCAGCCCGGCACCAGATTAGGGTAGCCGCAGGCCTCGACAGCCAGGTGTTGGGCGAACCGCAAATTATGGGGCAGGTCAAAGCCGCATACGAAACTGCACGTGCCTGCGGCACCATGGGGCCGGAACTGGGACTGCTGTCACAAATTATTCTGCGCACCGCAAAAGAAGTCCGCACCCAGACTGATATCGGCCGCAACCCGATTTCCGTGGCGTACGCCGCGGTTTCGCTAGCACAGCAGATATTCAGTGACCTGAGCTCCAAACGTGCACTTCTGTTAGGTGCCGGCGAAACCATCGGCCTGGTAGCGGAACACCTCGCCAGCCAGGGTATCGGTCACATGGCGATTGCCAACCGTACATTGGTCAATGCTGAACTGCTGGCTGCAAAGTACGAAGCCGATTACATGCAGTTGACCGATGTTGCCGAGCGGCTGGCTGAATTCGATATCGTGATTGGCTCGACCGGCAGCTCACTACCCATTGTTGGAAAAGGCGCGGCTGAAGCAGCCATCAAACTGAGACGCAGACGCCCGATATTCATGGTGGACATCGCTGTACCGCGAGACATTGAAGCCGGTGTTGGTGAATTGCCTGATGTTTACCTGTACACGATCGATGATCTATCCGCGATTATCGAAGGCAATATTGCCCAACGACGACAGGCTGCAGCCTCCGCAGAAACCTTTGTCCACGAAGGGGCCAAGCTGTTTTTGCGCGAAAGCAGAGTACAGAAAGACCAGGCTCTGCTACGGGCATTTCGCGATCAGGCAAAAACCATACAGGCGGAATCTCTGTCGCGGGCCAAAAAAGATTTACAGCGCGGCACCGACCCGGAGCGGGTGCTGGAGCGCTTGAGCAACGACCTGACTAACAAATTGATACACGCCCCGACCATGGCTATCCGTGACGCCAGTGCAGACGGTCGAGCTGACCTGCTCGACTACCTGCGCGTTCTTTATGATGTCGACACCGACCCCGATCAAATCAAAAACCAAGAAGAATAACGCCGATGGCCCTCACTGAGTCTATGGTCTACAAGCTGGCCGGCTTGAACGACCGTTTTGAAGAAGTTTCCGCGCTGCTGTCCGATCCTGAGGTCATGGCCGATCGAGAAAAATTCGCCGGGTTATCACGTGAATTTGCGGAGCTGGAACCGGTTGTTTTGTGCTATCGAGACGTGCAGAAACTGGAAACAGACCTTGCAGACAGCCAGGCCATTCTGGCTGAAGACGACGCTGAGATGCGCGCCTTAGCAGA
>CBDUMB010000109.1:0-8396 GCA_965368205.1 uncultured Pseudomonadaceae bacterium
CGTTGTTAGAAGGCACCGATGGCTGGCAGGGCAACTCAGGTAGTTATGTGTTAGAACTCGGCGAACAATCAAAGGCGTCGCTCGGACATGATGCAGACTTACCTGTAGTGCACTGTTCTATCAATGCGTTCACACGACTGTTATGGGGTGTCGCGAAAGCGACTTCGTTAGCGGTAACAGACGAATTCAGAGCGCCCAGGGCGTTGCTGGAAGCGCTTGATCGGGCAGTTGTGCTGCCTACGCCACACACCGGTTGGGATTTTTAGCGCCGGTGTCTACTTGACCAGTTCAACCATGGATGACCTGCTCAGTATTGGCTGGAAACCCTTTTTCCAGCAGCAGATGCTGCAGCTGGATGAACACCTGCAACCCGCCCGTGTAATTGCGGTACAACGTACCGGCTTAACGGTTGCGCCTGCGGTGGGTCAGCATAAATTCATCAGCGTTTCCGGTCGATTTTTTATTCAGGATCCGGTGCTGCGGCCAACGGTGGGCGATTGGGTAGCAATAAATCCCGAAACCGGCAGCCTCGAAGCTCTGCTTGAGCGCCTCAGTCTGATCAAGCGTCTCAGCCCCGGCACATCCGGCGAGGTACAGTTGATAGCCGCGAATATCGACACTGCATTTCTGGTCACATCCTGTAATGCGGATTTTAACCTGGCTCGACTGGAGCGCTATCTGTCCGTGGTTATGGAGGCTGAGATACAGCCGGTTATTGTGTTAACCAAAACGGATATGGCGCAAGCGCCGGAAAGTTATGTCGATGAGGCGCGCAAACTGGGCTCCCATCTTGCTATTGAGGCGGTCAATGCGTTAGACGCAGACAGCCTGCAGGGTTTGATCGGATGGTGCGGGCCAGGCCAGTCAATTGCGCTGTTGGGTTCATCCGGCGTGGGTAAGTCAACGTTGGTGAATACGCTGGCAGGCGCTGAAGTTCAGGTCACCAAAGCCGCCAGAGAAGAAGACGACAAAGGTCGTCACACCACTACCCATCGATCGTTGCATAAGTTGCCCAGTGGCGGCGTTATTCTCGACAGCCCGGGAATGCGGGAATTCCAGCTGGCTGATGCTGAGCAGGGACTTGGCTCTCTGTTTGCAGACATAGAAACCCTGAGTGAGCACTGCAAGTTCAACGATTGCAAACATGACGCGGAACCTGGCTGTGCGGTGCAGCAGGCCATTGCGGATGGTGATCTGGAGCAGCGACGCCTGGACAGCTATTTTAAGCTGCAGAGAGAAGACCAGTTTAATCGTGAGACCCTGGCTGAACGCCGTGTGCGGTATCGTCAGTTTGCCAAGACAGTGAAGCATGCAACGCAGCAGGCGGATAAGAAGCGCCGCTAGCAAACCTCACCTCTTCTCCGACTCGACAGGCGCCCGCAAACCTCATACAGTCGCCGCCTGTACATAATGATTTTGAAAAGACCGTGGCCAATCTGAAAGCTCCTGAACTGGTTTTACAACCCGTCTCCGTTACTCGGAAAATGTCGGCCTCACTGCCGCGCCTGCGAGAAATTGCGCAGCGCAAAGGCTTGAAGATTCATCATCTTGGTGCGGGATACCCACACCCTGAAGTGACAGATCCCCGCGGTTTTCTTGAGCATCAGAAAGCCTATTTTGCCCACCTGCAGCAGGCTGAGGGCTTGAACGATGCGCAAGTGCTGCCGGAGTATCTGCGTGAATCGTTTTCTTATGGCGATACCCTGGGACCGCGCTCCACAAGGGAAGTGTTTGCCCAGGTTTATGGTGCCGACTGGAATGTTGAAATTGATATCAACAAGCTGATTCCGACGGTAGGTGCAACCGGTGGTATAAATCTGATGTGCAGCCTGGCCGAAAGACCGGGTACACCCGTTGCCTATATTACAGATGCCCCAACCTATGCAGGCTTTACCGCCCGTGTGTCTCTTTGTCACCATGCGCGTATTTTCAGTGTGGATATGGATGAAGAGGGTGCGTTGCCCGATCAGTTTCGTGCACAGATCCACGCTGCCCGCGAGCAGGGTTATTTTGTACCGTTCTATTACACGGTTCCTGACGGCCATAACCCGGCAGGCTTTTCTTTTTCTCAGGCGCGCAGGGAAGCCCTGCTTGAAATCGCGCGGGAGGAAGGCATTCTGATTGTCGAAGATGCACCCTATCTTTATATTAATTTTGCGCCGTCCTCTGCGCGCCCGAAGCCATTTTTTGCCATGGCGCCAGAGCAGACGGTACACCTGTTCACCGGTTCCAAAATTGGCTTCCCGGGGCCCAGAGTAGGGTTCTTATATAGTGAGGCAACTCTGGCGATTGCCGACGGTAAGACAGTTGATCTGGCTGAAATGGCGTTAACCGAAGCCAGCTCTGACATCCTTTTTCAGAATCCGTCTGCCCTGCGTGGATTTGAAGCGTTGTTGCACGATGCACAATTCAATCCCATCAGCAGTATGTGGTTGCTGGCGGAAGAGAAGTTAGGCGTCTACCGTGAAAATCGGGAAATTCTGCTGTCTGGTCTGGCAGAAAAATTAGGTCAGTATCCTGAGTACTTTTCCTGGACTCAGCCCGAAGCCGGGTTCTTCTCTGTGTTCACGTTCAAAAAATCTTCGATCAACACCGATGACAGTTTTATTGAGTCGCTGGTAGCTGAATATGGTGTGGTTGCGATCCCGATGTATGATTTCTACCCGGCTGATGCAAAAGTGCGTGATCCTCGTGCCGGGTTGAATCAGTTACGTTTGAGCTTCTGTTTCAGCGAAAGCAAAGGTGAGGCCAGGCGCAATGATATGCGCGAGGCGGTTGCCGCATTCTGTGATGCAGCGTTGGCGCTGGCCGGACTTCAATCCTCGCCAGGTTAATCTTTTTTACGCTGGGCGCTGATGCGCTCGGTGTTGAAACCCAGCCAGTGCATACGTCCCTGATAGCGGGCATGTTCGATCTTTATGCACTTATCAACAATGCATTGAATGCCACCTTCCTCGGCTATAGCAATGCCTTCAGCGCTGACCACGCCAAATTGCAGCCATAAAAATTTAGCCCCTATTTCAACAGCTGCTCGGGCAATGTCCGGCACCGCGCTGCTGTCTCTGAATACGTCCACCACCTCAATCGGGGTGGGGACATCCTGCAGCGTCGGATAGCTTTTAAGACCATAGATTTCATCTTCACGCGGGTTGACCGGCGTTACCTGGTAGCCGTTACGATGCATGTAATAACCCACAAAGTTGCTCGCACGCAGCTCATTGGATGACATGCCAACAACAGCGATCTGCTGACACTGCAGGGCCGCCATTATGGTTTCAGGTTGCTGCCAGGATGATAAATCTGTGATGTCGACACTCATGCTGTGATCTCCGTCAGTTGTGCCAGTGCGTAATCGATATCAGCAATCAGATCCTGCGCGTCTTCGATGCCAATGGATACGCGAATAGTCCCCGGTCCGATGTTGCTGGCTGCAAGTTCTGTATCGCTCAGTTGCCGATGGGTGGTGGTGGCAGGGTGAATAACCAGGCTTTTGGCATCACCTACGTTTGCCAGATGGCTGAACAGTGATAAATTTTCGATAAATTTAATACCTGCCTGTCTGCCACCGGCAAGATCAAAACAAAACACCGCACCGGGTCCTTCGGGTAAATATTTTGCAACCAGATCAGCGTATCCGGAACCGTCAAGACCCGCGTAATGCACTGCCGTCACCGCATCACACTGCTGCAGATAGTCGGCTATAGCTTTGGCATTGCTGACATGCTGGCGCATGCGCAGAGGTAAAGTCTCTATACCCTGAGCCAGCATAAATGCGTTAAACGGGCTCATACACGCGCCCAGGTCCCTGAGCGTTTCGGAGCGCAGCTTCATCAGATAGCCGAATGTGCCAAACGTCTCATGGAATTTAAGGCCGTGATAGGCAGGAGAGGGTTCTGCGATCACCGGGAAGCGGCCGTTAGACCAGTCAAATTCTCCGGATTCTACAACTACGCCGCCAATTGATGTGCCGTGTCCACCCATGAATTTGGTGGCGGAATGCACAACAATATCTGCACCAAATTTCAGAGGTTGGCACAGGTAGGGTGTGGCAAAGGTGTTATCGATCATCAGCGGCACACCCGCAGCATGTGCAATCTCGGCGATGGCCTCGATGTCGAAGATGCAGCCGGATGGGTTGCCTATGGTTTCGCCGAAACACAATTTTGTGTTTGATTTGATGCCTTTCTGCCAGGCTTTAAGGTCGTCAGGGTCAACAAAATCCAGCTCGACACTCATCTTGCGCAGCACATGTTTGAACTGGGTAACGCTGCCACCATAAAGAGCCGCGGAGGCCAGCACGTGGTCACCAGGCTCTAACAAAGTGAACAACGCGGCATTCTGAGCGGCCAGACCACTGGCAAATGCCACGCCTCCAACAGCACCCTCAAGATTTGCAACACGCTCTTCGAAAGCGGCGACGGTAGGGTTCATGATGCGACTGTAGGTGTTGCCGTACTCCTGCAGGTTGAAGTAGGCCGCTGCAGATTCCGCATCTTCAAACACGTAACTGGTGGTTTGATGGATCGGCATGGCCCTGGATCCGGTTTGTGCATCAGGGCGAGCCCCTGCATGCACCGCCCGGGTATGAAAGCCGGTAAATGTGGGTGGCACCGTCATCTGGGAGTTCCTTGAGTCTTGCGTTCAAATCGCTTTTACCCTAGCCGCCTTCGCCCCTGCAGGCAACACATACACGTCCATCTGAATCGCAAATAGGCTGGACGAGCCCGCCTGAGCAATGGGACCATGGCAATATGGATAACCGCATAAAAGTAGTTGTTGCCCTGGTGTTGATCGGGGTTTCATTCTGGCTCTATCAATACCTTGGTACCGCGACAATTGCGGTGAGCAGCGAACCAGCCGGCGCGCAGGTCAAAGTAGATGGGCGGGTGCGGGGTATTACACCCCTATCGCGGTTAGAGCTGGACAGCGGCAGCCATAAACTGGAAGTTGCACACAGTTATTATCAGACCCACGTAGAAGGTTTGTCTCTGCAACGTGGTGATCACCTTGTTAAACATCTGGTACTGGAAGTTGGCGAAGGCACGCTTTCGCTGCTGTCAAATCCGCGCGGTGCCTGGGTGGAGGTGGATGGCGTGCGGCTGCGGGATAGAACGCCAACCACACTTCAGACCAGCGCAGGTGAACACACCATTGTTATGGGTCAGGCCGAGCGGCGCGCCGTTGCCCAGGTGCACACGTTAAACGCGCAGCAGACCCTGGAAGTGAACTTCAACCTGAATATTGATCCTCACGGCAGTTTGACCATGGTGACGCGGCCATCGAGCGCTGCCATTGAATTTGTGGATAAAGACCTGGTCTATGCGCCGCAGATGCGCCTGCCCATAGGTGAATACACGGTGCGTGTCAGCCGACCCGGTTATGAGACGCAGACTTTTCGTTACACCGTGCAGTATGGAGATAATCGGCACGAGGTGACGCTGGCCAGGGCGTTTGGGCTCCTGGTTGTGACCACATCACCGGCAGAAGCAGATGTGCAGGTCAGCTATGTCGAGGGTGGCCGTACGCAACGTAAACCCTACCAGAGAGATATGCAGGTGCCCTTAGGCTCGGTGGAATTACGTGCCCGTGCCATTGGCTATCGAACCGCTCTGCGTACGCTCAACCTGACCGGCGAAGGGGCCACCGTGCGTTTCAATCTGGAAGCCATGCAGGTACAGGCCGGCCGTGTGTTCTCCGACACTCTGGCTGTGGGTGGCCAGGGTCCGGAGCTGGTGGTGATTCCTGCTGGCCGCTTTGTCATGGGCAACGCCAGTGGTCCACCCTCTGAGCAACCTGCACACACGGTGGTCTTGCCGCAGCCGTTTGCGGTGTCGAGATATGAAGTCACCATCGGTGATTATCTGAAGTACCTGCAGGATCGCGGGCTGGATCTGCATGAACGTCTGAACGCCGCGGACGTCACCCATGCCTTGGCCTATGTCAGTCACGCTGATGCCACAAAATACGCACAATGGCTGAGTGAACAAACCGGACAGACCTATCGTCTGCCATCAGAAGCGCAATGGGAATATGTTGCCCGTGCGGGTAGCCAGGAGACCTATTTCTTCGGCCAGGATCCGGAGCAGCTGTGTACCTACGCAAATGTTGCTGATCGCGCCACCCGGCAGGTGTATCGTCAGTGGGATACGCTGGCCTGTGACGACCAGCTGGTGCGTCCTGGCCCCGTTGGCAGTTATCAACCCAACGCCTTTGGCGTTTATGACATCTACGGAAACGTTGCCGAATGGGTTGCAGACTGCGGCATGCCTGAGTATACCTTAGCGTCCGACGACGGTTCAGTTGCAGATACCCGGGGCAGTTGTTCAAGCCATGGTGTGCGGGGTGGATCCTGGGATTCACAAGCCCTTGAAGCCAGTTCGTCGTATCGTTTTTCCGCCAGCAGTGCCAACGACGATCGAGGCATCCGCCTGCTGCGGGTGTTGTGAACAGCTGGGGTAATTCTCAAGCAAAAGGAGGAAATAATGAGTGAATTAGAAGAATTTAGAGCAGACAGTCGTGCCTGGTTAGAGGCCAACTGCCCAGCGTCGATCCGTTCAAATATGCCCGCTGATGAATACCCAGGCGGTGGTCGTCGCGCCCGATACAAAAACCCCGACACGAAATTGTGGCTGGAACGCTGTGCCGAGCACGGTTATACCGTCCCGGCCTGGCCCAAGGCTGTGGGTGGCGCTGGTTTCAACAAAGACCAGGCGGTGGTCTGGCAGGAAGAAATGCGGCGCATCAATGCGCGCCCGCCTCTGGTTGGCATGGGCATCAGTATGATTGGCCCGGCGTTGTTGGAATATGGCACCGAAGTCCAGCAGCAGGAACATCTGCCGAAAATTGCCAGCGGTTCAATCTGGTGGTGTCAGGGCTACAGTGAGCCGGGATCGGGTTCAGACCTTGCCAGCCTGCGTACCTCTGCGGTAGAAGATGGTGACGATTACATCATCAATGGCCAGAAGATCTGGACCTCGGGTGCGGACAATGCCGACTGGATGTTCTGTCTGGTGCGTACCGACCCTGATGCGCCGAAACACGAAGGCATCAGTTTCATCCTGTTTGATATGACCACGCCGGGTATTACGGTGAAGCCCATCAAACTGATCAGTGGTCTGTCACCTTTCTGCGAAACTTTTCTGGATAACGTGCGGGTACCCAGGGCAAACCTCGTGCACGAACTGAACAAAGGCTGGACCGTGGGCAAACGTCTGCTGCAGTACGAACGTGCCTCAATCGGTGGCATTGGTGGTGGTCAGAAAGTCCGCTCCATTGAAGACTATGCCAGTGAATATGTTGGTCTTGATGCATCCGGCAGGATTGCCGACCCAGTCCTGCGTGGCAGCATCCTGAAGCACCGCATGAATGACCGGGCCTTTGCATTAACAACCAAACGCAGCATGCAGGAGTCTGCCACCGGCAAAGCGCCCGGCGCGGTCTCGTCCATGTTCAAGTATTACGGTACCGAGCAGAATATAGGCAAATACGAATTGCTGCTGTCGGCGCTGGGTACCCAGGCAATGGGTTGGGCGGGTGACGATTTCACAGAAGATGAACTGACCACAACCCGGGCCTGGCTGCGATCCAAAGCTAACTCAATTGAGGGTGGCACATCGGAAGTGCAGCTGAACATCATTGCCAAGCGGGTTCTGGGATTACCGGATTAATTTAAAATGGAGCAGGGGAGAGGGAAAATGAGAATTTTAGGGGCAGCACTGCTGCTGATGGGTAGTGTAGCGGCGTTTGGTCATGATGAAGTTGCTGACGCAGGCGACGGCCCCATGAATCTGGATCAGCTGATGGCTGCGTTTGGCTGGGATTTTGAAGCGGCACAGATCCGCACGGAAAAAGTGGCTGACGGTTTATATGTACTGTTCGGCGTAGGTGGCAACATTGGCGTCAGTATCGGTGCACAGGGTGTGCTGCTGGTGGATGATCAGTTTCCACAGATGATGCCAAAGATCAGTGAAGCCATTCGCGAGATCGGTGGTGGTGGCGTAGATTTTGCCATCAACACCCACTGGCACTTTGATCATGCGGAAGGCAACTTGGCTTTAGGTCCCGGTGGCACGTGGCTGGTAAGCCAGGCCAATTCCCGCGACATGATGCTTGATGACCATGTCATTAATCTGGTGGCTGTGCAGTATGAACAGAAGGCTTATCCGAAAGCCGCGCTGCCGGTGATTACCTATGACGACACCATGCAGTTTCATTTTAACGATCAGGAAATTGAGCTGCTGCATTTTGGCCCTGCCCACACCACAGGTGATACAGCGATCATTTTCCGGGGCAGCAACGCGGTGCACCTGGGTGATGTGTTCAATCGCTCTGGTTATCCCTTTATCGATGCTGATAATGGCGGCGACCTGCGCGGTATGATTAATTTCTGCCAGTCT
>CBDUMB010000110.1:0-8390 GCA_965368205.1 uncultured Pseudomonadaceae bacterium
TAAATGTCTGCAGCGGTTGCGGAGGGGGACTGGTCGTTGTTGTGTTTTCGCTCCGGCTACCGCCGCCTCCACCGCCACAAGAGATGATAATCAAGCTAAGCGCAGAAATTACTATTGCCCGTGCAAGAACCATCGCTGAGCCTCGTTTAAAGTTTTTCGCAATAATCATGACACCCATGAAATGTTGTTTAGTCGAAGTAATCCACGAAGAAGACGCAAAATGAATCAAAGGTTAGAAGGTCATCACACGCTAGCTTCGAGCGTGCAAACGAGAAGTATGGCAATTTAGTGGATTGCCTGCCAGACCCAACGGGAATTAGTGTGCTCACTAATTGGCAGCTGATTGTCAGTCATTGGCTGTACCCCATTGATCTATTTGGTGCCCGGAGCCGGACTCGAACCGGCACGAAGTTGCCTTCGAGGGATTTTAAGTCCCTTGTGTCTACCAATTTCACCACCCGGGCCTCGGGGATGTAAGTGGTGCCCAGAGTCGGACTCGAACCGACACGATATCTCTATCACTGGTACCTAAAACCAGCGTGTCTACCAATTTCACCACCTGGGCACGCGAGGCGCGAATGTTACGGTGCCGGGGTCTTACCCGCAAGCCATGCAGGCCTTTCCTTGAGCAGAAAACGTCGATGTTCAGGTCTTTGCACTGCTGGGGTGGCGTACATCTTTGCCCAATACCTGGAAAATGACATATTCGGCCATATTTTTTGCATGGTCCCCAATACGCTCAAGCGAACGGGCGACCCAGATTGTGCTCAGCAGGTGCGGGATGTTAGCGGGATCCTTCTGCATTTGAAGGGTGCATTGGGCGACAATTGCATCATAGAGATCATCAACAGCGTCATCAGCGCGAATCACGAGTTGCGCAACATCTTCATTGACCCGTGCAAACGCATCAAGGGTTTCCGTCAGCATGACGTTGACCTTGTCGTGCATGGCACGCAAGTCTCCATACTGATGGGTAGGAATTTCCTGACTGGCAATCTTGATCGACATTTTTGCGATTCTGTTGGCTTCATCACCCACACGTTCCAGGTCAGTGATGGCCTTCATCACACCAACGATATTGCGTAAATCTCCGGCCGCAGGCTGACGCCGGGCAATGATGCCTACACACTGATCATCCAGACGCAGTTCCATGCGATTAAGTCTTTTCTCATTAACTCGAACGTCTTCTGCCAGAGACAGGTCATGGGTGAAATATGCAAGGCAGGCATCTTTCACCTGTTGTTCAACCAGGCCACCCATTTCCATCAGCTGGTCGCGGATACCACCCAGTTCGAGGTCGTACTGTTCTGAGATGTGTCTACTCATCTGTTTACCTCAGCCTCCTGCTGCCGCGTGCGGCTATCCATAACGTCCGGTTATATAGTCTTCGGTGCTTTTTTCTTTCGGGAAACGAAAAATCGTATCCGTGTCGCCACATTCCACCAGCTCACCTAGATTCAGGAACGCGGTGAAATCTGAAACTCTTGCCGCCTGCTGCATATTGTGGGTGACAATCACGATGGTGTAATCATCTTTGAGCTGATGGATCAGCTCCTCAATTTTCAGAGTGGAAATCGGATCCAGTGCGGATGCGGGCTCATCCAGCAGAAGTACGGATGGTTTTACCGCGATCGCTCGTGCAATGACCAACCGCTGCTGCTGCCCGCCAGAAAGACTCAGTGCAGATTCGTGCAGCCGGTCGCGCACTTCCTCCCAGAGCGCTGCACTGCGCAGTGCCCATTCCACGCTCTGATCAATCACTGCGGTAGATTTCTCGCGCTGGATTCTGAGCCCATAGGCAACGTTCTCATAAACGGTTTTAGGGAATGGATTGGGGCGCTGGAAAACCATGCCAACGCGGCGTCGGAGTTCTGCAACATCTACTCTCGGGTCATAGATGTTTTCCCCTTCCAGTTCGATGCTGCCGTCGATCATCGCGTTGTTGATCAGATCGTTCATACGATTGAAACAACGTAACAGGGTAGATTTGCCGCAGCCTGAAGGACCGATAAAAGCAGTCACTTTCTGCGCGGGTATGTCGACGTTGATGTTTATCAAAGCGAAACTGTTGTCGTACTGCATGCTCAGATTTTTCACGCTGATGCTGACTTTTGGCGCGCTCGGGGTATCTGGAATGGTGTTCTGATCGTTTGCAGTCATGGTGTTCTACTCGTAGCTGCGATAACGCTTTTCTAAACGATGGCGCAGGGTTATGGCCGCTAAGTTCAGGCCAACGATAATGCTGATTAACAGCAGAGCGGTAGCGTACACGAGTGGTCGGGCAGCTTCGACGTTAGGGCTCTGGAAACCAACATCATAGATGTGAAAGCCGAGGTGCATGAACTTGCGGTCCAGATGCAGGAATGGGAATTCGCCATCGATAGGCAGGGCGGGTGCCAGTTTTACAACCCCAACCAGCATCAGCGGTGCAACTTCGCCTGCAGCGCGAGCCACCGCCAGAATAACACCAGTCAGCACGGCGGGTGTGGCCATGGGTAGTACAACCTGCATCAGAGTTTCGGCGCGGGTGGCGCCCAGTGCCAAACTCCCTTCGCGCAGGCTTTTCGGTATGCGTGCCAGTCCTTCCTCAGTAGAGACGATAACAACCGGTACGGTCAGCAGGGCAAGGGTAAGTGATGCCCAGAACAGGCCGGGTGTGCCGAACGTGGGGGCCGGGAGGGCGTCAGCGTAGAACAGTTGATCGATGTTGCCGCCGAGGAAGTAAACAAAAAATCCCAGCCCGAAAACCCCGTAAACAATGGAAGGTACACCAGCCAGGTTGCTGACGGCGATACGTAACATACGCACTAAAGTGGTCTGGCTGGCATATTCGTGTAAGTAGATCGCTGTCACCACGCCAACCGGGGTGACGACCACAGACATCAACAACACCATTAACACCGTGCCGAAAATGGCGGGAAAAACGCCGCCTTCGGTATTTGCCTCGCGTGGGTCGTCACTCAGAAAGCGACCGATGTTCGACAGGAAGGTGCCAGCTTTTGTCAGGCTACTCATGTTGTTGGGGTAGGTCACATAAAGGGTGTCAGCCAGCTCAATCTGCCTGGCAGTGTTGCGTTGTATTTCAAGCAGCAGTGCGCTGCCTTCAAGGTTCTTCAGCAAAGAGCTGAGGATCTGCTCCTGTTCCCGGTAGGTTTGCAGCAATACAGCTTCCTGTCCTGCCAGCTGTTGCTGGTGCGTTGCAGCATCTGCAGGTGGGTCCATGTTCAGTGCACGCTGCTGCAGACGAATGGTCTTGAGTTCAGCGTTAATCTGATTGATGGTGCCCCGTTCGAGGCTGGCGATGGCTTCCCGGTTGGTGTTGAGGCGCGCCAGTGTGGTCTGTAGCAGGGTGTTGAGTTCAACGCCACTGACGATTCTTTTGCTGCCGTCTGCATTGTCAAAGCGCAGTTCGAGAATACGCCCGAAAGCAGGGCCCCATTCAATCCGTTCGATTTTGGCAAGCTCTACCGGTGTTTCTATAAGCGTGACATCGTGGGCATAAACCCAGCGAAAATCGGGTGGGTTGGTACGGCGGTTGCCGGTGTTGAACAGCCATCGCTCAACCTCTTGCGCATCAGCGGACAGACGGTTGTCGTCACCGCCAGCTTCCAGATACTGAATCCGCGACAGTGTGCTGACTTCGACCCGCTCACCTATCAGCTTTTCCGGATTCCCTGCTGAATTTGTATATTCAACGGCATAAATTGGATTGGGCCAGAAGTGTATAAGGCCATTTCGCATGATCAGTAAAACGATAAACACAACCGCACACAGGCTCAGCGCAAGTGCGCCGGCGTTCAGCCAGATCCAGACTTCATTGCGGTCCAGCCGTTTACGATGTGTTTTGTTCAGCAGCAGTGCCATTACAGATTGCCGTAGTGGTTGCGCAAGCGCTCACGAACGATTTCAGCAATTGTGTTGAAAAAGAAGGTGATCATGAACAGTACAAATGCGGTCAGAAACAGAATCCGATAGTGTGAACTGTTCACTTCTGTTTCCGGTAATTCCACAGCGATATTGGCGGCAAAAGTACGCATACCCTCAAACACATTGAAGTCCATGATGGGTGTGTTGCCTGTGGCCATCAGAACAATCATGGTTTCGCCGACAGCTCGACCAACGCCGACCATAATGGCAGAGAATATGCCGGGTGCCGCGGTCAGCAGCACAACCTGGCTTAAGGTCTGCCAGGGTGTTGCGCCCAGTGCTAACGAGCCGTTCACCAGGTGCGCCGGCACACCGTGGATTGCATCTTCGGCAATGGAAAAAATAGGTGGGATTACCGCTAACCCCATGACCATGCCTACAACAAGAGCGTTACGCTGAGCATAATCCAGGCCAGCCACTTCCCTTAGCCAGGTGCGGCTGTCTCCTCCAAACCATGCGTTTTCGAACCACGGGCCAATCTGAAAGCCTAAAGCGATGGCAGCGACAATGGCCGGTACAACCAGCAACGCATAACCGCCCACAACCCTGTCCCGCCTTGAGGTGGGCAGGACGGACCAGAAGAGTGCACAACCAATAAGGGCGCCAGGCACCAGAACAAACGCGGACAGGACGCTGGCTAACTCCTGTTCAACAATCGGTGCAAGCCATAATCCGCCAATAAACCCCAGGATGACTGTAGGCAGGGCAGCCAGGACTTCGATACCGGGTTTCACCCAGGCCCTGATGTGGGCGGGCATGAAATAAGCGGTGTAAATCGCCCCCATGACCGCCAGAGGTAGCGCAAACAGGAGTGCATAAAAAGCTGCTTTCAAAGTGCCAAACACCAGTGGCACCAGAGAAAACTTCGGCTCAAAATCGTTGTCTGCAGCAGATGATTGCCAGCTGTAAACAGGTTCACTGTAACCTTCGTACCAGACCTCGCCCCACAAAGCGGAAAATGACAATTCCGGGTGAGGATTTTCTAACTGAAACACGTGCAGACGACTGTTGTCTGCGGTGACAAATTGATCCGCCCGGGGGGATACAGCATTGACCCGCTGTTGCGTTTGATCCGCTGCGTATTGGGTTTGAGCTTTGCCTGACGTGGGGTAGATTAAATGCAGATAACCGTCGCTGGTGCCGGCAAGAATGCCTTTGCGTCGGGGTTCGCTGACCAGTGTGTGGATCGCTGAACCGAGATCGAAGTTTCGGATAGGTTGCATCCGGAAACCCAGATCATCGCGGACTGCGGTCCATTGCGTGACAACGCCGCGGTCGTCTGCCGCAAGAATAGACTGACGTCCCAGCAGCGCCACAGTTGCCGTCAAGCTGCGGGTATTAGATGCCAGTTGCGTGTGAAACAACTCACGCATGCGGTTGGGTTGGGTGATGTCGTAGACGTGCAGGCTGTTGTCGTTGTCCTGCAGGTACACCCACTCGTTGCGTGGCCCCAGAATAATTTTTTCAACACTGTTGTCTACGGTCAGATTTGCCTGGGCCGCATTCAGTAGAGGTAAACCCAGTTCCGCATTGTCATAGCGCAACAGCGACATTTGCGTGTCGTTCATACTGGCAATGACCAGGCTGTCATTGGCCAGGTGAACGTCGAAGGTGTTGATTTTGCCCAGTGGAATAAACTGGTTCGAAAAGGCCGCTTCCAGACGGGGAGTCACACTGCGAACGCCAGCGGTGATGTCTACCTCATAGCTGGCACGTACCAGCCACAGTCGCTGGTTTTCGTCGAGGACGGCATAGATGTCCAAGGTTGGGTAAACACGTTGAGCCTGTTTGACCCGAAATCCCAGGTCATAACTGATTAATGGATTGCCGCTGTCTACATCAACAAATTCCGTGATGCCATCAGCCGCGAGACGCATGAGAACATCACCGGCCTCATTGAAATCAACCAGGCGGGCTTCGCGGCTGACCAAGGCGATCTGCCCCCGATCCGTAATGCTTGCCGGTGCAAAAGCAGGTGCCACGGTCCACAACAGATAAAGAAAAATCAGCACAATGGCCGCAAGTACCGTGGATCCACCCAAGGTCACGAGATAGCGTAACCCTCGATCAAACAGCGCCCGACGCGATGTACGTCTCCCCTGGAGCAGGCTTTTTCCTGTATCAGCGGCAACAGAGCCGGGAAGCAGGGCAGGGTCGTGGGACATCAGTTGAGCTTCTGCAATTCGCGGTGTGCGATTTGTGCCGATACCGGAATGTAACCATCCTTTTCAACAATCGCCTGCCCCTGGGCCGACAACACCATGCGGATGAATTCCTGTTCAACAGGCAGTAACGGCTGGTTGGGTGGGTTGTTAACGTAGATGTAGAAATAGCGTGACAGTGGGTAGCTGCCGTCGGCCGCTGTCTGCGTGGTTGCTGGAATCGGAAAGTTGCCGCGACGGGCTATCGGCACAGATTTGATTCCCGATGTCTTGTAGCCAATGCCGGAGTAGCCGATGCCATTCAGTGAAGAAGCTACGGCCTGCACCACTGAAGCTGAACCGGGTTGTTCATTAAGGGAATTTTTGTAGTCACCGGCACACAGGGCAACGCTTTTAAAGTAGCCGTAGGTGCCGGACACTGAATTACGTCCGTAGATCTGGATCGGGCGTTCCCGCCAGCCGCCGGATAGCCCGAGATCGCCCCAGAAGCGAATATCCTGGCGTCCGCCACAACGCCGGGTGACGGAAAACGTTGCATCGATCTGCTCGATAGACATGGCTTGCAGAGGGTTATCTTTATGGACATAGACCGCGACAGCATCAATGGCGACCCGGATAGCCGTTGGCTTGTAGCCGTAGCGCTGCTGGAACGCTTCCAACTCATTGTCTTTGAAGGCGCGACTCATGGGGCCCAGATTAGCAGTACCCTCAGTCAGCGCGGGTGGCGCTGTGGATGAGCCTGCCGCCTGAACCTGGATATTCACACTGGGGTATTCACGCTTAAACGCATCGCTCCAAAGCGTCATCAGGTTAGCCAGAGTGTCGGATCCGGCACTGCTGATGTTGCCTGAAAGCCCTGCCGTTCTCTGATAATTGTGCAGTTGCGTTTGTTGGTCAGGTTGTTGTGGCTGACTGAGCGTGAGGGGGATCGGTTCGATCTCAACCACAGGCAAACCGCGCACCTCAGTCTCTTCTGCCGGCCCTGAGTCACACGCCGCTATCGTGACGGCAAGCAAACCGACCTGCATCAGTTGGCGGGCAAATCTTCGTGCCTGTGATCTATGCATTGCGGTTTGCGGCAGCGAGCGTCTGTGCCGGTTCTGCGATGGCGAAATTACAGTAAAATTCACTGCCTTGACCAACCGTACTTTTCACAAATAGTTCGGAGTGGTGGCGGCGCAGTACGTGTTTGACGATAGCCAGACCCAAGCCGGTGCCGCCGCGTGTGCGCGCGTCTGCCATGTCGACACGATAGAAACGTTCGGTGATGCGATTGAGGTGTTCCGGGGCGATACCCACGCCCTGGTCAATCACGCATAGCTGCGCTTTGCCGTCTATCTCCCGCCAGCTGATGGTCACCGGCTTACCTTCCTGACTGTAACGCAGCGCGTTGCTTAACAAATTTACGCACACAGAATAAAGCTCGGTTTCAATACCTTTGATGCGCGCCTGAGTTTCTATCTTTACGCTGATCTGGTCGGGTGATTGGGCCAGTCCCCTGACTTCGTTGACGGCATTGCTGATCACTGCTGTCATTGCGACAGGGTCAAGTTGTGCAGGTACCGGGGTAGATTCCAGACGTGTCAGAAGCAGCAGGTCGTCGACCAGTGAACGTATCCGGCGTAACGGCGAGGTGAGCTTGTCAATCAGGCTCAGCCGCAAGTCGTCAGGCTGCTCTTTGTCGGCAATGGTTTCAAGATAGCCGGCAACAACGGTTAAAGGCGTCCGCAGTTCATGGGAAACGTTAGCAATAAAATTCTGTCGCATGGTCAGCAACCGGTTGAGTTCTGTGTTATCGCGTACCAGCACAACAAAACGATTCTGCTCAACCGGGAAGCTGCGTGCCTCCAGGTTTCTGTCCGGGTCGAAAGGGGAGGTGAATTCCAGCAGGTTGTCGCTCGCGCCGGATTTTAAGAAGGCAATGAAGTCCGGGCTGCGTACCACGGATGCGAGGCCAATGCCGCGGTCGCTGTCTTTGAGGAATAACAGGTTGCGGGCCGCGATATTGAATCCCTCTATTTCACCGGCTTTATTAAGAATAATCACGGCATCCGGGATCACCTGAACCAGCGCCATCACTTCGCGCAGTCGGGTCATGAACAGTTTAGAGCGGGCGCGCTCCTGCTGCAGGGAGCGAAACGGTGAATTGGCCAGTTTAAACCACCCACGTGAGGTGTTTGGAGGTGCGCGCAAGGGGTGTTTGGCCCACACCCTTATTTTTCTGTATTCCCGCCACTGCAGCACGGACCAGGTGACCGAGCCGGCAAACAACGCCCAACCATACGCGTCAATGATACTGCC
>CBDUMB010000111.1:0-8366 GCA_965368205.1 uncultured Pseudomonadaceae bacterium
CATCGCTGAGCTGATGAGCAAACTGATCGAACGATATCCAGATATGTCTGCACATCTGGATAAAGGCATCGCCGTCGCCATCGACGGCGTGGTCTTTCGAGACGACTGGACACAGAAGATCCCCAAAGGCGCTGAGGTATTTCTGATGCCGCGTATTGAAGGCGGCTGATACCGTCCTGCAGTTTAGGAATTTCGCGCCCGCCAGTTAGCTGGCGTTTACATCATCCCGCTCATATCCGACATGCCACCATCTTTCGCATCGCCCTGCAGATCGCTGACCATCGCCTCGGTAGTGATCATCAAGCCGGCCACAGACGCAGCACTTTGTAACGCAATCCGCGTCACCTTGGCTGGATCGATAATGCCCAACTTAACAAGATCACCATACTCACCGGTGGCCGCGTTGTAGCCGTTGTTGCCTTTCATAGACCTGACTTTGTCGAGTACAACCGAACCTTCAACACCCGCGTTCATGGCTATTTGACGTAGCGGCGAACTCATAGCGCGCATCGCGATTGCAACACCCACCTTCTGGTCTTCATTGTCACCTTTCACCTTACTCACGGCTTCCAACGCTCTGACAAGCGCCACGCCACCACCGGCGACAATGCCTTCTTCTACCGCTGCACGCGTCGAGTGCAAAGCGTCTTCCACGCGTGCTTTCTTTTCTTTCATCTCGATTTCTGTTGGCGCACCTACCTTGATCACAGCCACACCACCTGCAAGCTTGGCCAATCGTTCCTGCAGTTTCTCGCGGTCATAATCAGAACTCGTTTCTTCCATCTCTGCACGGATCTGTTTGATCCGTCCTTCGATGTCTGCCTTGTTTCCAGCCCCATCAATAATTGTGGTGTTGTCTTTGGTAGAGGACGTTCGCTTTGCAGAACCTAAATCTTCCAGGGTGGCCCCCTCCAGCGTCATCCCTACTTCTTCAGCAATCACGGTGCCACCGGTCAAAATGGCCAGGTCCTGCAACATGGCCTTGCGGCGATCACCAAACCCCGGCGCTTTTGTTGCCGCAACCTTGACCGTGCCACGAAGATTGTTCACAACCAGCGTCGCCAACGCTTCGCCTTCAATATCTTCCGCGATGATCATCAGAGGTTTGCCAGACTTGGCAACCAGCTCCAGAATAGGCAACAGCTCACGAACACTCGAGATTTTCTTCTGGCAGAGCAAGATGTAGGGATCCTCCTGATCCGAGGACATTGAGGTTTGATTGTTAATAAAATAAGGCGAAAGGTAACCACGATCGAACTGCATGCCTTCGACCAGGTCGAGCTCGTTTTCAAGCCCGGTACCCTCTTCCACCGTGATCACACCCTCTTTACCAACCTTGTCCATTGCCTCCGCAATGATCTTGCCAACCGCCTCGTCGCTGTTGGCGGAAATGGTGCCTACCTGAGCAATTGATTTTGAATCTTCACACGGCGTAGCACTTGATTTGATGTGCTCGATCGCAGCGGCCACGGCTTTATCGATACCGCGCTTAAGGTCCATAGGATTCATACCTGCAGCAACAGACTTCAAACCTTCCTGCAGAATTGCCTGCGCCAACACTGTAGCCGTGGTTGTGCCATCGCCAGCGTCGTCTGAAGTTCGACTCGCCACGTCTTTGACCAGCTGCGCACCCATATTTTCTAATTTGTCTTTGAGCTCAATTTCTTTCGCAACAGATAAGCCATCTTTGGTGACGGTGGGCGCACCATAAGACTTATCCAATACTACGTTGCGTCCCTTCGGGCCCAACGTCACTTTCACCGCTTCAGCCAGTATATTGACACCTGCAAGCATCCGCTTGCGCGCGTCATCGCCGAACAGTACCTCTTTAGCACTCATGCTTAATTCCTTTGAATTTCATTGCAGCCCCGGTAACGGGAACTGTTTGTGGTCATCGTTCAATCTAATCTTCCAACACTCCGAAAACTTCACTCTCGGACAGGATGAGCAACTCCTCGTTATCTATTTTTACGGTACTACCGCCATACTGACCGAAAATAACCTTGTCGCCGGGCTTAAGATCGCAAGCGTGAGTAGTGCCGTTATCGAGCGTCTTGCCCGGTCCTACCGCAAGAACTTCGCCTCGAGCGGGCTTCTCAACGGCGGAACCTGCGAGCACAATGCCACCGGCTGTGGTGGTTTCTTCTGCCAATCGTCGTACGATGACGCGATCGTTCAAAGGCCTGATCTTCATTACGTCTTTTCTCCAATTTGTTTGTCCGCCCGCGAATGTCTTCACGGACAACACTGATTCATAGGCACAGAAGGGCCTCTGTGGCACGCGCTACTGCATTCACCAATATCAAAAAGCATGGCTCTAGGGAGTTTGTTAACAGGACGCCAGGTCCGAAATCCGGTACTAGCCGGGGATTACGCTTTGCATGAGTACCCCCATGATGAGAGTGCTGGATGCCGGCACATAATGCGGCTCGTTTGATCGAATACAAGGTGTGTAGAAAAATATTTGTCGTTTCAAAAATGTTCCATAAGCGTCAGCGTCGTTTTCCTGGCAAAAATAGAGGGCTACCTGAGAACGTTCGTCCTGGCAGCAAATCAGCAATAGACCGCCCATTATCAAGATAACGTCGCGCAACTGCTCGTTGGTGCTCAGGAAGATTGTTGGAAAGTACCGAGATAAACGCCAGATTATCGATCCCCAGCAACACTTCCATCAACGTCAAAGCGGCAAGCCAACCTCAAAGCGGGATTTTCCTGCCCCGACCAATCAGCTCATTCACACGGCATCAGCTTGGCCTGGTAAACATGCATACATGTCTGTATGTTTAAGACATGGCACTTGAACACCCCCAGCCTGACAACCTCAACAATGCGAGAAGTATCGCCACCCGCGCACGGCTGGTCGCCTGCACTATTGACTCTCTGGTGGAACTGGGCTTTACAAAAACCACCGGTGTTGAAATCTGTCGCCGAGCAGAAATGACCCGAGGCGCCCTCAACCACCACTTTCCCGATTTTGCCGATCTGTTGGTTGATACTCTGGATCAGCTCTACCATCAGCTTCTGGACCTGAAAATTGAGGGCAATACCGGTCTTCTGGAGCAGATTACGTTAGAGGGCCATCTGCGGGTCACCCAGCGCGAATTCAAAGCGGTGATTGAATTGTGGCTGGCGTCAAGAAACGATGAAGCGTTTGGCACGCGCCTGACTGAAGCCATCACTCAAGGCTCAGAATTATTCTCCCCAGAGATGGTGCTGGCACGCAAACGTGAACACAAACGCTTAAAAGAGTTTGAAGCCATCTACCGCACCATTACCGAGGCACTGATTGGCATTGGTTTAGGTCGCGCCATAAGTGGCGGCAAACCCATGGCCCACGAAGTCACAGTTCTACAGTGGCTGCAGAAACTGGCCCGAAAATACGATCAGCAACACAATCTGTAACCCAGCAAACAAAGGTTTTCACAGGAGTCAGGCATGGCAGAATCATCGAGCCCGCAACACACCTACTCAGTCTGCACAATATGTGACATCGGCTGCCAGCTTCGTGCCGAAACCCAGGACGGCAAACTGAAGCGCATGATTGCCCACAACAATCCGGCCTTGGCACGCAATGTCTGTTACAAAGGTACTGCGGCTCCACATGTGCACAATCACGCTGATCGACTGACCAAGCCGCTGAAACGTGTCGGCGCGCGCGGTGAAGACAAGTGGGAAGAAATTTCCTACGCACAGGCGATGGATGAAATTGCTGAGCGACTGCAAAAAATTGTGCATCAGTACGGGCCTGAATCTCTTGCCGTATCCACCTCAGGCTGGAACACCCAAACCACACACAGCATGGACCGGCGCTTCATGAACGCCTTAGGCTCGCCCAACTATATCAGCGGCGTATCCCTTTGCGCGGGCAACACCGCCGCCGTTAACAAGCTTACCTACGGGTGGTTTCCGTTTGCTGATATCGCCAACTCCAAGTGCATCGTCCTGTTCGGTCACAACCCGCGAAAACACAGTTGGACGCCTATTTACAACATGATTAACGCGGCACGGGAAAAAGGTGCCAAGGTTATTGTCCTCGACCCTCGAATCTCCGACCAGGCTGAAGTTGCAGACATGCACTTGCGTCTGCGCTCAGGCACCGATGCCGCAATGTGTCTCGGGTGGCTCAACGTCATCATCAACGAAGAGCTATACGACCAAACGTTTGTGACTGAGCACACCACTGGATTCGAGGATTTGTGTAATCGCGTCAACGAATACCCCCTTGAACGGGTCGCCGAGATTACCGGCGTGGAGGCTCAGCAGATTGCTGAAGCGGCGAGACTCTATGCCAGCGCCTCAAGCGCCTGTATTCCCTGGACGCCGATCACGGACATGCAGATTTCATCAACATCCGCCATTCGGCTACAAAGCATTCTGCGCGCTTTAACGGGCAATATAGACATCCCCGGCGGGGAGATATTTGGCGGCTTTGATCCAAACTATATCCCGGAATCCAAACTGGGCAATCATGAGATGTTGAGCGCAGAGCAAAAAGGCAAACAACTGGGAGCAGACCTGCATCCTGTATATACCTATCGCGCCCAGGAGATGCTTACAGAGCATACAGAACGTGTTTACGGTTACGGCTACGCCGATATCGTTATGGGGTGTTACATGGCCAACCCAAGCGCTACTTTTCGGGCTATGGCAACTGAAAAGCCCTACCCGGTGAAGGCCTTTTTTGTGCTCGGTAACAATGCGCTCATGAGCTATCCCAATCAGCATCAGATCCTTAAAGGCATGATGAATCAGGAACTGATTGTTGCGCACGACATCTTCATGACACCCACCGCCTTGTTAGCAGACTACGTACTGCCTGGCGATGTATTCAGCGAGCGTAACCATCTGTCTGACTACTGGAACTGGAAACTCGGACTGACCCTGTCGCAAAAAGCTGTCGAGCCGCCGCCCGAATGTTCCAGCACCTTTGAGTTCTGGCATGATCTCGGCCACCGTATGGGTTACGCAGATCTGTTCCCCTGGTCGACCATAGAAGAAATGCTTGATTATCGCCTTTCTCCCTCAGGTAAAACCTTTGCGGATTTTTCCGACGAGCACTATATGTTCATTGAACCACCCGAATATCGAAAGTATCGCAAAACAGGTTTCGCCACGCCTTCGGGTAAAGTTGAGCTGAAATCCAGTCTGCTGGAGAAATTGGGATTCGATCCCCTGCCCTATTACAGGGAAGGTCCTGCCGTAAGTGAGGCGTACCCCTACTATGTGTTCACCGGTGTCCGCGAGGACGCCTTCTTCCAGACCGGACAACGCCAGGTAAAAGTGTTACGAGATCGAATGCCTTCACCAAAACTGTTTATGCATCCTAGCGATGCCGCACGCCAGAACATTATTGACCACGATTGGGTTAAGTTGCAGACGCCAACCGGGGAAGTCACAGCCAAGGTGTTGATCAAAACATCAATGAAAGAAGGTCACATCCGAGTGCCACATGGCTGGTGGTATCCTGAAATGCGCGGCACCGCAGAACTATCCGGTGCGTTTATCAGCAGCGACGCTGTCTTGTGCCCGGACGATCCGGAATTTTTAGACCATGAACAGGGAATACCCCACTTCAAAGGTTTTCCCGGCAGGATCGTAAAACTGGCGGAGCCTCCGGCCGGCATGTCTGAACAGGTATTGAACGGTTGAACGCGATGACATCATTACGGGAATGGATCGGTGATACACAACAACGTTAAATGACCAACCTGATCAATAGAAGCTGCAAGAAGAGCCCGACTTTTGTCGACCGCCTGGCGATTAGGCTAATGGCAAAATTATTAGGTAAAATGCCCCACGATCCTGAACTTGACCACCCGGAATCAGAATAAATACCGCGCGCCAGACGCCCGTTTATCCCTGCATATACCCAGTAAAATGGGCGGAGATACTTCATTGCACACAACTTTTCGTTTCGTATTGCTGCTCACAGCACTCATGATAACTACTGCAGCGTGGTCTCAGGAATCAGATGAGACACAATCCAACCCAACTGAACTCAGTGAAGAGCGGCGCACTGTTTTTAACCAGCTAAGCGAAGACATTGCTTTTGAGCAACTTCAGATTCAGCGACTCACTGCACGCATCAAAGACAGCGAGGGTGTAACAGAAACCGTTTTAATTGCGCGGCGCGACCAGACCCAGAACCGAAGGTTTGAAGCCATCCTGGATCTCGCCCGGGAAGTAGCAACCGAGCGAGACCAGGGGGTAGACGTTACGCAAGAAGTCGAAAGCCTGATGGTCTTACTCGAACCGCTCCCTCAGCGTGCATTTGATGCGGTGCAACGGATTCGAGGACAGCTTGTTTTTCCGACCAACGAAACACCCCCGGCAGAATTTGTCGTTCAGGATCAGGAGTTGTCACAAGATGTTGAAAACCTGGATAAAATATACAAGGTCATCGTTGACTACATCGACATCGCAACGCAGTTTGATATCGAAGTTGACGATGTTCTCACCACGCTGAATCAACAACTGACAGATAACGCGGCCAATCGCTCAGTGTTCCTCGAGCTTGCAACCGAAGAATACGCGCAAATGCGCCATGCAAACAGTATTCTGCCTGCCAACAGTGAATTGAATGAGCGTCTGCTTGCTGTGCAGGCACGCGTTGACCTGGCCGCCTCCATTCTTCAGGAAAACATCACATTGATGAACGCCATGGAGCTCGATACCCAACACTATCGCCAGCAGGTGTTGGCCGCGACAGGTGAAATTACAACAGATGTGTTGGATGTTGGTTTTGTATCCGGTCTGCTGTCCGAATGGAGCGACGCCATTGTTGTGCAGGTGAAAGCCGAAGGACCAACGCTGGTGTTCAGACTGGTGCTTGCGCTGCTTGTCCTGCTGGCCTTTATGCAGCTGGGTAAACTGGCCGAGAAACTTGTGCGCAGAGGCTTAAGTCCTGAACGAGCCAATCTGTCACAATTGCTGCGTGAGATGATTATTGACGCGGTCAAAAACCTGGTCATTCTGCTGGGTGCTTTGATTGCACTTTCACAGCTTGGCATCTCCCTCGGCCCTCTACTCGCTGGTCTTGGTATTGCGGGCTTCATCATCGGTTTTGCATTACAGGATTCATTGTCCAATTTTGCGTCAGGCATGATGATCCTTATCTATCGACCCTTCGACGTCGGCGATTTTGTAGATGTCGCAGGCGTTCAAGGCACCGTCTACAACATGAGTCTGGTTAACACAACGTTTCTGACCGTTGATAACCGGAAGCTTGTCATGCCAAACAACATGATCTGGCAATCAGTGATCACCAATTACACCGATCAGAAGACACGCCGCGTGGATCTCGTCTTCGGGATCGCTTACAGCGATGACATCAACCAGGCGGAGGCTGTCATCAAAGAAACCCTGACAAAATTCGATGCCATTCTCGACGAACCGAAACCCATTGTACGGGTGCACGAACTTGGCGATTCATCCGTTAATTTGATTGTAAGACCCTGGGTGCACACCACAGACTACTGGGAGACTTACTGGGGTTTAACCAAAGAAATCAAACTGGCATTTGATAAAGCCGGCATATCGATACCGTTTCCCCAAAGCGACCTGCATATCATCAATGTGGAAACCGCGTGAGGTTAGAGTTCGCCCTCAATTGGCAAGTGTGAAAAGAACCAGTCTTCAATGCGTTGCATAAACGATCCCGCTGGCTGTCGTTCAAGGGTTTCATCAGCTGAAACCCAGAAGATCCGGCCATCTTCCTGCACCGCCAGTCGCCATGCGTTGTTCTCTGAAAAATCACCCTCAACCGCTTCACGCACAGATTGATTGAACGCCTGACTGTTGATAAGCACACCCATCTCAGTATTGATACGCAACGAGCGTGGATCGAGGTTAGCACTGCCGACAAACACCTGGTCGTCATCAATAATCAACGTCTTGGCATGCAGCGCCAGTGTCTTTCGACCAACCGGCGTCAACATGTACCTGGCACGGTCCTCTGCATTGATATGCACTTCATGCACCTCTGCGCCATGATCAAGCAGCGTTGCAATATGTCTGCGATAGGCACTGTGTGCGGTCAGATGATTGTTCGACCTCAAAGAGTTTGTCAGTATACGTACGCGCACGCTTCGAGCGATTGCACGCTCAACAGCCCCTTCAAGATCGGGTGTGGGAATCAGATAAGCAGAGACAATCACAATTTCCTGGCTGGCGGCGTCGAATAACCGGGTGAGTTCGTTGGCAACCTGAATGGGCGCCTCCTCCCGGTTTCGCGGATTACCTTCAGGCGGTTCGTCGACGTAGAGCACAGCGGCGCCGGTGTCGGCGTTTCGAGTCAATGCCAGCCATTGTTATAGCTGCAGCTCAGTTGAAGCTTCCTCGTGCAGATGCAGCGACGTATCGGCCAC
>CBDUMB010000112.1:0-8312 GCA_965368205.1 uncultured Pseudomonadaceae bacterium
CGCGATCATTTGTTTTGGCGTGATTGTCAAAGGCGAAACCCTGCATTTTGAAATGATCAGCAACGAGTGTATGCGTGGCCTGGGTGACGTCATGCATGAGTTCCGCAGGCCTGTTGTTGTCGAAGTATTACCCGTATTTGATATTGCTCATGCCCAGGCGCGAGCAGCGGATGATGAGTTTAATAAAGGCATTGAAGCGGCGGCGTGTGCCATTGAAATGGTTGCCTGGCGGCAACAAGTGGGCTGCTGAGAGCTCTATTTAATTGTGCGCCTTCATCAGGCGCTGCTTGTCCCGCTGCCAATCCTGATCTCTTTTTGTTGCGCGCTTGTCGTGCTGCTGCTTGCCTTTACCCAGCGCAATTTCAACTTTCACCTTGTTGCCTTTCCAGTACATCGCGGTGGGTTCGCAGGTATAACCTTTCTGTTGGGTCGCGGCAAAAATCTGAGCAAGCTCGCGGGCGTGTAACAGCAGCTTGCGGTTGCGCTGGGGTTCAGGGTCCACGTGGGTTGAGGCGCTGACCAGCGGCGTGATGTTGGCAGCCGCGAGATAGGCTTCACCTTTGTGCAGGTTGATAAACGCTTCGGTAATCTGCACCCGGCCATCTCGAATAGCTTTCAGTTCCCATCCCTGTAACGCAATCCCCGCTTCAAACTTCTGCTCCAGGAAGAATTCGTGGCGCGCGCGTTTGTTCAACGCAATTGTTGTGGATGGGGTGCCTTTTTTAGTGGTTTTGCTCAAAGCGGCATTCGCTGTGGTTATGGGGCCTAAGTGGGCGCGGGAGTATATCAGTTTGACCTGCAAGTAGTAGAATAGTGCCTCCACTGCACTCAGATAAGAAATAGATATGGCATTGGCATCAGATTCAAGGCACGGCATGTGGTCGTCACGTTGGTTGTTTGTTCTCGCTGCAGCAGGTTCCGCGGTGGGCATTGGCAATATCTGGAAGTTTCCATACATGGCCGGCGAAAATGGCGGCGGCTCGTTTGTGCTGATCTACCTGATCTGTGTCGCCTTTGTGGGTATTCCAATCATGATGTCCGAAGTCATGTTAGGGCGTGAAGGTCGTACCAGCCCGATTAATGCGATGCGCAAACTCACAGAGATGGGCAAGCGCAGCCCTTTGTGGGTCTTGATTGGCTGGATGGGCGTGCTGGCCGGCTTCCTGATTCTGTCGTATTACGCGGTAATTGCCGGTTGGGCAATGAACTATATCTGGGTCAGTGGCGTTGGCACATTTGCCGGCGCCTCTGCGGAATCGGTCAGCACAACGTTTGATAACTTTCTGGCGGATCCCTGGCAACTCATTCTCTGGCAGACCATATTTATGGCGCTCACCATCTGGATTGTTGGTAAAGGGGTCACCAAAGGGTTGGAGACCGCTATTCGCCTGTTTATGCCAATGCTGTTTCTTTTGCTGCTGGTATTGCTTGGTTACAGTGTGACCTCTGGTGGTTTCCAGCAGGGGTTCGATTTCATGTTCCACCTGGATATGGATGCCTTCACCAATCCGGAAATCTGGCTGATCGCCATGGGCCAGGCGTTTTTCACTCTGAGTCTGGGTATGGGCGCAATGATGGCCTACGGTGCCTATGTACCTGAAGATGCGGGCATTGGTGGCATGGTGATCACCATCGCCATTCTCGATACCCTGGTTGCGGTTGCCTCTGGTCTCGCCATTTTCCCCATCGTGTTTGCAAATGGTTTAGATGCTGCCCAGGGCCCGGGGCTGATGTTTGTCACGGTGCCGTTAGCATTTGGTCAGCTGCCTCTGGGCATTGTGTTTGGCACCTTGTTTTTCGTACTGGTTACGTTTGCTGCGCTGACCTCAGCCATATCACTTACTGAGCCCGCTCTGGCTTACCTGGTAGAAGAATACAACGCCAAACGTAAACGCGTAGCGATCAGCCTCGGTGTGATCTGCTGGATTCTCGGGCTGGGTACGGTGTTCTCATTCAATATCTGGTCGGATGTGTTTGTGGTCGGGCAACTCACGGTTTTCGATTTTATCGATTACGTGTCGCAGAACATCATGCTGCCCCTGGGGGGTATGTTGATTGCCTTGTTTGCCGTCTGGATGGTGCCCAAAACAGTTCTGCAGAAACAGCTTGGCTTTGATGGCGGCTTACCATTTTTCCTGTGGCGCTTGGTGGGTGGCATCATTGCGCCGTTAGGTGTCGCAGCGGTGTTCGTATATAGCTTGTGGCCCATGATCCAGGGTCTGCTGAATCCGTGAAAACCCTCGAGCGATCGGCATTGTTGGAAGTGCCGGTGCCTGTGGCTTATGCTGTGATTGTGGATGTGCTGAAGTATCCGGATTTTGTCGCGGGTTGTGAGCAGGTCGAGATCCTGCAGGCCACGCCCACAGGGCTGATTGCGCAGGTATCAGTTGCCGGTAGAGGGCTGCGTGAATCATTTGTCACCGAAAACACCCATCAGCCTTTTGAATCCGTTGTCATGTCTTTGCGTGAAGGTCCCTTTGAAGTGCTTGAAGGTCGCTGGCAGCTGACACCTTTAGGTGATCTGGGTTGCCGGGTAGACCTGCGTATCGATTTTCTGCCTAAGGGTATTGTGGCGCGGATTCTCAGCGGCTTCACAGATCGTATTGCGGACCGGTTGGTAGATGCGTTCAGCGACCGGATTCTGCTTGAATACCAGCAGGTTAAATGAGTCAAAGTGAATGCATATCGGTAGAGGTGGCATATGCAACGCCCAGTGAGCAAACGCTACGCGCCCTGCAGGTACCAACCGGCACCACTGTAGGCGTTCTGCTGCAACAGATGTCTCAGCAGGCACCTTTTTCCGAACTGGATCTAGCGACTCATCAGGTGGGTATCTTTGGCCAGGTCTGTGATGCCGCGCGCGTATTGCTGGAGGGTGACCGCCTGGAGATTTACCGACCTTTGCTTATGGATGCCAAGGCTGCACGTCTAGCGCGCGCCCAACAGCATAAGGAGAAGCAGCGTTAGCTGGTTTCTTCTGCGGTGTCGGTGTCGGTGTCGGTTTCAGTTTCGCTGTCAGGATTGGCGGATTCAGGCACTAAGTCACCTGTGAAGTAGCCCAGAACGTCATCTTCAAAGAACAGGCTCATGCGTGTTTCCTGGTTGAAGTAGCCTGGCAACACCACGCTATACACATAATCCCAGCGGTTTTCGTTGAAGGTGTTGCGCAGGACCGGCTCACCCATAATGAAGGCGACCTGGCTCCTGGTCATCCCCGGCTTGAGCTGGTTGACCATTTCCTGAGTAATGACATTGCCTTGTTGTACCGTCACTTTGTACAGGCGCGGCAGCTGAATGTTGGGCAGACTGCAGCCGGCTAACATCATGGCAATAAGGGTGGTGGATAAGGCTCGAACCAACAACGCAGCTTCTCGACAAATTGAACTGGACCGCGATATTACGCGCTATTAATGGATCGCACCACCGCGAAGCGTGCGGGCATATTCCCGGGTCTCATCCGTGATGTCGGCGCCGGCCAGCATGCGGGCAAGTTCTTCTATCCGGTGGTCATCGCTGAGCGGCTGGATCTGAGTGTTGTCACCCTTTTTGGTGACACGGTAATGACTGTCGCCCAGCGCGGCTACCTGGGGTGCGTGGGTGATGCAGATCACCTGCGTGTGGCTGCCGAGGTCACGCAGAATACGCCCCACGGTGTCTGCTGTTGTGCCGCCCACCCCGACATCCGCTTCATCCAGAATCAAACACGGCAGGGCGCTGTTTTGCGCAGCCACAATCTGAATGCTCAGACCGATGCGGGTTTGTTCTCCGCCTGAGGCTATCTGAGTTAACGGGCCGGCCGGGAAACTGGGGTTAGTTGTGACCATGAACTCTGCCCGTTCCAGGCCGCGCTCGCCGGTATGTTCTTCAAAAGCGATGGCAAATTCGCCTTTTTTGATGCCCAGGCTCTGCATGAATTGTGAGACGGCTTTGCCGAATCTGGGTGCCGCCTTGCGCCGTTTAGCCGACAGCGTTTTGGCCCGCTTGTCGAAGTCCTGTTTGAGTGCTTCTGCACGGATGCGCATGTCGTCCAGCGACGAACCATCTGCATCCAGGGCGTCCAGATCTGCTCGCAGGGCTGCCGCGTGGGTGTGTAATGCTTCGGGTTCAACTCGGTGTTTGCGGGCCAGATCCTGGGCGATATTCAGCCGCGATTCGATCAGAGCCATAGCTTCCGGATCAACCACCACTTTATCCTGATAGTGGCGTAAATCACGGCTGGCGTCGTCCAGCAAACCCAGTGCTGAACCCAGGTTTGCTTGTCCAGATGCAAGATCCGGGTGCTCGTCGTCTATGTTCTGTATCTGGCGCACGGCATGGCGCAGGTCATCCAGTTCTTCGAGTTTATCTACCGCCTGTTGCAGGCTGGCAAGTGTGGTGTGCGCGCGGCTCAGACGTTTGTGATCCTGTTCAAGCACCCTGAATTCGTCGGCCTTGAGGTCGAATTCTTCCAGTTCCTGGAGCTGGTAGGCGAGTAAATCCTGTCGATCTGCAGCGCTGGCCAGCCGCGCTTCTAATGCCTCGATACGTTGGATTTCTGCCTGCCAGTCGCGGTATAGGGTGCCCACCTCAAATGCAGTTTTTGTCAGGCCGGCATAGTCGTCGAGCAGGCTCAACTGGGTGTTACGGTTCGCCAGGCGCAGATGTTCGTTCTGCCCGTGAATGTCTACCAGCTGTTCGCCCAGGTCTTTCAGAAATGCAGTAGTGACGGGAATGCCGTTAACGAAGGCGCGTGAGCGACCCTGGCTGGAGACCACCCGTCGCACCAGCACCTGCTCCGGTGTATCGCTGAGCAGCTCAGCTTCGGCCAGCTGTGCTTGTACCGCGGGCAGGTGCGCTAAATCGAATTCCGCACAAACATCCGCTTTATCTGCACCCGGGCGGATCACCTCAGTGCGTGCCCGTTCACCCAGCAGCAGACCCAGTGCATTCAGCAGGATGGACTTACCCGCGCCAGACTCTCCGGTTATGGTGGTCAGACCAGGGTTGAAGTCGATGTCCAGTGCAGTCACCAGGACAAAATTTTGTAGGGTTAGTTGCTTGAGCATGGCAATCTGTCAGTAGTAGTAGCCAAGCGTAACCTAAGCAGGTCAAACAGTTCACTAATTCTGATACGCAAACGCTACAGTCCTAGTGTATAAAAGGCAGGAAAAAATAAGGTAGGCAAAAGCGACTATTTTCCGTAAGTGAATAACTCGGACAAACCAGATGGCAAATCGAGAACTCATGGACAATCAGGTTGATCCTCGCGCCCAGCAGCTGTTCAAGCTGCTTGTTGAGCAATATATTGCTGACGGTTCACCCATTGCTTCCAAAACTCTGGCCACTCGACCTGAAGTGACGGTGTCATCCGCAACGGTACGCAACATCATGGGCGACCTGGAAGCGATGGGGCTGGTCAAGTCTCCACATACGTCTGCGGGGAAAATACCCACAACGCAGGGATACCGCTTGTTTGTAGACTCTCTTTTGCACGTTGAACCCTTTGCAGAATCCCGTATACGGGAAATTGAAGCGGAGTTGAATCCAGACCTGGCGCCTGCTGAGCTGGTGTCTTCAGCCTCAGAGTTACTGTCTCACATTACTCAGATGACCTGTGTGATCACGACGCCGTTGCGTAATCAGGTCAACCTGCGGCAGGTTGAGTTTGTACGTCTGGATGAAGAGCGCGTGCTGGTGATTCTGGTTCTGAATGATCGCGAGGTGCAGAACAGAGTGATTCACACCGAACGCGAATATTCCTCTGTCGAGCTGACTCAGGCTGCAAATTATATCAACCAGGAATTTGGCGGTAGCGCTCTGATTGATATCCGCAAAGCGCTGGTGCAGAGCATGCAGGCGGACAAGGATCACATGGATACGCTGATGCAGACAGCGTTGGACATGGCTGCGGCTACATTTGTTGAAGACCCTGCAGAGCGCGACCCGGACCTGCTGGTCAAAGGCGAAAACCGGCTGCTCGACTTCAGTACCGACACTGACCAGGTGAAAAGTCTTTTTGATGCCATCTCCCACAAAGGCCGGGTGCTGCATCTGCTGGACCGGTGCCTGCAGAGTAGTGGGGTTCAGCTGTTCATCGGTGATGAGTCCGGTTATCAACCTCTCGGAGACGCATCGCTGGTCACTTCAGCTTATGAAGTGAATGGTGAAGTAGCTGGCGTTTTAGGCGTCATTGGCCCAACCCGCATGCACTACTCTGATGTGATCCCCGTGGTAGACGTCACCGCCCGCTTATTGAGCGCGGCCATGCGTCGTGCTTAACGGGATTTATTTCCTTACGCGGTTAAAAAAATCTCAGCAACCCTTGTAATCAGCCTCTTCCGACCGCATATACGACGGTCGAATCCGAGAGCAGGGGCCGGCTATGGCACAAGACGAGAACAATCACGACAATCCCGCTGATCAGGCGGACGATGTCACCCAGGACAGTGGCGAGGGCGCTGCTGAAACCGAACAGGCAGGCGCGGCAGAAATTGCCGATCTGAAAGATCAGGTGCTACGCAGTCTTGCGGAGATGGAAAACGTCAAGCGACGTGCCGCTCGAGACATCGAAAATGCGCACAAATTTGCTGTCGAAAAATTACTCAACGATCTGTTTCCTGTTGTCGACAGCCTTGAAAAGGCGGTTGAGACGGCGGAGCAGACCCAGGGCGCCCAGCCCATAGCCGAAGGCGTAGCGCTGTCGCTCAAGTTGTTTGTCGATACGCTGGCCAAATCCGGTGTTGAACAGATAGATCCACTGGGTGAGCCCTTTGACCCTCAGATGCATGAGGCAATGACCATGGTGCCTAACCCTGCTGCAGAGCCCAATTCAGTGATGGACGTGATGCAGAAGGGCTATTTGCTCAACGGCCGTCTGGTCAGGGCTGCAAAAGTCATTGTCGCCAAAGCGCCGGATGCCTGAAAAAGGCCGCATTGAGCACTTGAAGTTAAACAGTTCGACCAAATATAGAGCAACAAGTTAAGAACATTCCTGCTGGGAATTTGTGGAGAAAAGATAATGGGTAAGATTATTGGTATTGACCTCGGCACCACCAACTCGTGTGTCGCTGTCATGGAAGGCGGTGAGCCTCGCGTCATCGAAAATTCAGAAGGCGATCGCACAACACCTTCAGTTATTGCGTACACCGAAGATGGTGAGATCCTGGTTGGCCAGAATGCCAAGCGCCAGGCAGTCACCAACCCCACGAATACGCTTTTTGCCGTGAAGCGTTTAATTGGACGAAAGTTCAAAGATGATGTGGTGCAGAAAGACATCAAAATGGTGCCGTACAAAATTTCCGAAGCGGCTAACGGCGATGCCTGGATTGAAGTGAAAGGCGAAAAGCTGGCGCCGCCCCAGGTGTCTGCCGAAACCCTGAAGAAGATGAAGAAAACCGCAGAGGAATATCTTGGTGAAGAAGTCACTGAGGCGGTAATTACCGTGCCGGCTTACTTCAACGATTCTCAACGCCAGGCGACCAAAGACGCCGGCAAGATCGCGGGTCTGGAAGTCAAGCGCATCATCAACGAACCTACAGCGGCCGCGCTGGCATATGGCCTCGATAAGAAGCGTGGCGATGCCAAGGTAGCCGTTTACGACCTGGGTGGTGGTACCTTCGACGTGTCGATCATTGAAATTGCGGAAGTGGACGGCGAGCACCAGTTTGAAGTGCTGTCGACCAATGGTGATACGTTCCTGGGTGGTGAAGACTTTGATCTGCGCATCATTGATTACCTCGCAGACGAATTTAAGAAAGACAACAGCGTGGATCTGCATAGTGACCCACTGGCACTGCAGCGTCTGAAAGAAGCCGCTGAGAAAGCCAAAATTGAGCTGTCCAACAGTCAACAAACCGAAATCAATCTGCCCTACATCACGGCAGACCAGACCGGTCCCAAGCACCTGGTGCTGAAGCTGACCCGTTCCAAGCTGGAGTCTCTGGTTGAAGATCTGGTGCAGCGTACGATCAGCCCCATCCAGACCGCGTTGGATGATGCCAGCCTGACCATCAGCGATATTGATGATGTGATTCTGGTCGGGGGTCAAACCCGTATGCCGCTGGTGCTCGAGAAAGTGAAAAGCTTCTTCCGCGTCGCGACGTAAACCCTGATGAAGCGGTTGCGATTGGTGCAGCTATTCAGGCGGCCGTGCTTGCTGGCGATGTCACCGATGTGTTGCTGCTTGATGTCACGCCTCTGTCTCTGGGTATCGAAACGCTGGGTTCAGTGATGAGCGTGTTGATCGAAAAGAACACAACGATTCCGACCAAGAAAACTCAGTCGTTTTCTACAGCGGATGATAATCAGACTGCGGTCACCATCCATGTGTTGCA
>CBDUMB010000113.1:0-8304 GCA_965368205.1 uncultured Pseudomonadaceae bacterium
AAAAAGTGCTCAAATCTGTGCAGATTGTGGCTGCAGAGGATACCAGACGTACGCGCGGGCTGTTAGATCACATCGACCATCATGTGCCGGAACTGGTGAGCCTGCACGAGCATAATGAAGAGCAGATGCTGCCGAAACTGATCTCGCGTCTGCAGGACGGAGCGGACATAGCCATCGTGTCTGATGCAGGTACACCGCTGGTCAACGATCCCGGCTTTCTGCTGGTTGGTGCCGCTCATGCGGCAGGCATAAGAATTGTGCCTGTGCCTGGCGCCTGTTCAATCACCACTGCTTTGTCCGTGTGTCCGTTACCTTGTCAGCCGTTCCTTTATGTGGGGTTTTTGCCGGCTAAATCCAGCAATCGTCAGCGCGCATTGCAGGGTTTCCTGGCTCAATCCCACGCGCTGGTGTTTCTCGAAGCTCCACACCGCATACTCGCCTCCTTGCGGGATATTGCGCTGGTGTGCAATCGTCGGGTGATGGTCGGCCGCGAGCTGACGAAACAGTATGAAACGATACTGGTGGGTACACCTGATGAAATTATTCAGGCCTTAGGTGAGCATCCAAAAGGCGAATTTACCTGTGTTATTGAAGCCGTTGCGGACGTTGAACAGAATTATGATCACGTGAAAGTGTTGACCGCTTTGTTAAGCGAGTTACCTGCAGCTAAGGCGGCGAAGGTTGCGGCAAGTATCTGCGGCGTGCGCAAAAGTGAGATGTACGATCTGGCGCTGACGCTGGCAGCAAAAACGTCTGTTGAGAGAAGCTGAATGTACTGTCTGGCTCATCGGTCGGCATTTGCTTGTGCAGCGTACAGGGAAGCATTAAGGTGCGCGGGAGAGTTGGCCGAACAGTCGCCGATCGGGGGTTAAAGCCTGATGGGAGGAAAGTCCGGGCTCCATAGGACGAGGTGCCAGGTAACGCCTGGGGGGCGCAAGCCTACGGATAGTGCAGCAGAGAGTAGACCGCCTTATCTGGCAACAACTGTTGCCCGAAGAGGTAAGGGTGAAAGGGTGCGGTAAGAGCGCACCGCGCGGGTGGTAACACTTCGTGGCAAGGTAAACCCCACCTGGAGCAAGGCCAAATAGGAATCCGTTGATGTGGTCCGCATTGGATTCGGGTAGGCCGCTGGAGGCTGCTGGCGACGGTAGCCCTAGATGAATGACTGTTGATAACAGAACCCGGCTTATAGGCCGACTCTCAGTTATTAAAAGCTGAGTTTTTATTCTCAAAAACTCAGTTACTTAATGTAGATTCGAGATAGCCGCGCTAGGTGTCAGTACCAGCTCTAAAAGCTGCTTATGCGCGGGTCTTATTTCCCAAAATTCCTTTATTTTTCCTACAGTTACGCTAAATCCACAGCTTGACTCTCTTTTCTGCGCGCCTATAGTGTCGCTAGTTGGGAAAAAGTGGAGAAAAGTGGGTTTCACCCTCTTAAAAGTTCAGTGTTTCGCGGTATTAACAATGCAACGCTCGATAACAAGGGCCGGATGGCGCTTCCGTCAAGGAATCGCGAAACCGTTGTGCTCGCCTGCGGTGGCAAAGTTGTGGTCACCATTGATATGCGTGAATCCTGTCTCCTCCTCTATCCCCTTCCTGAATGGGAAGTTGTGCAGCGCAAGCTTGAAGATCTTTCCAATATCAATCCGCAAGCGCGCTTACTGCAGCGTTTACTGATTGGTCATGCAACAGATCTGGAGCTTGATGCCAATGGCCGGATATTGCTGCCTGCCATGTTGCGCGATTATGCGGGCTTAAGCAAAAAGTTAGTACTGGTTGGCCAGGGTAACAAGATCGAAATCTGGTCTGAAGACCAATGGAAGGAAAGTATGCAGGGCTGGCTGGCCGAAGATAGCGCAGACCTGATTAAAGACGGAGATGCATTCACCGGGTTGTCGGTTTAGTGGCTGCCGACATTTCGGATTTTGCGGGTGCGGCGTCAGACCATATACCTGTATTGCTGGACGAAGTTGTGAAGACTTTGATATCACCTGAAGCCGATCTGCACGGCGCCAAATTTGTTGACGCAACCTTCGGTAGAGGCGGACATAGCCGTGCGTTGTTAGCGCGCTTGCCCAGTGATGCCCGCCTTCTGGTTATTGACCGGGATCCTGATGCCATTGCCGTGGCGGAACAGCTTGAGCGGGAAGACCCGCGCGTGTCGGTTTGCCACACCCGGTTTTCGGAGTTGGCCGCCGCGCTGGAACAAAAGGGCTTTACTTCAGTGCAAGGCATATTGATGGATCTGGGCGTGTCCTCGCCGCAGCTTGATGAAGGTGCCCGAGGGTTCAGTTTCCGCCACGATGGACCGCTGGATATGCGCATGGATTCGAGTACCGGTGACACTGCGGCGCAGTGGCTCAATCATGCTGAAGAACGTGAAATTGTTACGGTACTGAGAAATTACGGAGAAGAGCGGTTTGCCGGTCGAATTGCACGGGCGATCATCAAGGCCCGTCCGCTGACAACCACCCAGGCGCTGGCTGATACCGTTGCCCAGGCTGTGCCCCAGCGAGGCCCGGTGAAGAAACATCCCGCCACCCAGACATTTCAGGCTGTGCGTATTCATGTTAACCAGGAGTTTGCAGAGCTGGAAGCCGGATTGGCGGCGGCGTTTGCGTTGCTGGCGGCAGGTGGGCGTCTTGCGGTGATCAGTTTTCACTCTCTTGAAGATCGTGTGGTTAAGCACACCTTCAGAACCTGGACGCGACCGCCAGCCATGCCGCGGCGAGTGCCTTTGCGCCACGCGCAGATGACCACCGCAGCGACAGATATTGCAGGCCCGGTCCGTGCTGGCGCACTAGAATTGAAAAACAATCCGCGCGCGCGCAGTGCCACCCTGCGGGTCATTGAAAAGAAGGCGCAGCATGTCTAGGGCTCGCGCCAGATCCAAACCACAGCCGCTCAATCTGGTTGCCCTGGGTTGGTGTGCGGTATTTGCTTTGCTGCTTGGTGTGATCGTTTACAGCGGTCTGCGCACTGTCGCAGCTGCCCATGATATGCGCGGCCTCTACGGCAGCCTGACGCAGGTGCAGCGGGAGCAGGACAGACTGCTGGAAGAGCATAGCCGGCTGATGTTGGAACGCGGCACCCTTGGCAGCATGCAGAACATTGAAGTTGTGGCGCAAACACAGTTAGGAATGGAATTTCCTGAGCAGCTGGGTGAGATTCTCGAATGAGTGCCTGGCGCCACTACACATTGCTGGTGTTGTTTCTTGCTGCAGTAATCGGGCTCTGTGTCCGGGTTGTCTACCTGGGTGTCAGTGATCGTGATTTTCTGCAGGAGCAGGGTGACGCCCGTTCTATTCGAACAGAAGTCATCCCAGCTATGCGCGGTGTGATTTACGATCGGCAAGGTGAACCGCTTGCGGTGAGTACCCCGGTTTTTGCCGTGTGGACTGATCCCAGTAAAGCGCAGTTAGGCAGTGATGCGCTGGCAGAACTCGCAGGTCTGATCGATGTGCCCGCAAAGCGCCTGACAGAGCGCATGCAGACCCATCGTGACAAAGAGTTTGTTTATCTGAAGCGGCGGGTTTCCTGGGCGGTTGCGGAGCAGGTGCGCAAAGCACGCCTCAGCCATGTTTATCTGCAGCCGGAATACAGGCGTTATTATCCTGCCGCAGAAACGACCGCGCACATTGTTGGCGTCACCAATATTGATGACGAAGGCATAGAAGGCAGCGAATACGCCTTTCAAGAGGTGCTCAAAGGTGAACACGGCAGCAAGGTGGTCCTGCGAGATCGTCAGGGCACCAACATCAGAGATCTGTCTTATAACGGTGCGCCGGAATATGGCCAGGACCTGAATTTAAGTATCGATCTGCGCCTGCAGTTTCTGGCCTACCGGGAGCTGAAGTCTGCAGTTACCAGTCACCAGGCTAAATCCGGTTCACTGGTGATGCTGGATGTAGCCAGCGGTGAGATTCTTGCCATTGTGAATCAGCCTTCGTACAACCCGAATGATATTCGTGAGCAGCTTTCGGGTATGCGCAACCGCGCTATTACAGACGCCTACGAACCCGGCTCGACCATGAAGCCCTTTACAGCGTTGGCTGCATTGGAAACAGGTCGCTATAGCGGTCGCACCGAGATTGAAACAGCGCCAGGTTTTTTCCATATTGGTAAGAAGCTGGTACAGGACCCGGTTAATCGCGGCTTGATAACCCTGTCCGAGTCGCTGCAGAAATCCAGTCAGGTGGCATTTGCAAAAATTGCCTTGGATCTGGAAGAGCAGGCCGTTTTTGATGTTATCCGTCGAGCCGGGGTAGGTGATTTTCTGGGTACTGGCTTGCCTGGTGAAACCATGGGCTATCTGGCCAGTGCGCAACTGCGTTATCCGGTGGTTCGGGCCAGTCTGGCGTATGGTTATGGCTTGTCCGTCACGCCTCTGCAGCTGGCGCATGCCTATCTTACGCTTGCGACTCTTGGAGAAAAGTTACCTCTTTCAGTTATCGCACGGTCCGATCGGAGCAGGCGCTTGATGCGCGAACGTGTCTTTGACCGTCGTATAGCAAGCGAAGTACTGGCGATGATGGAAGGCGTTACAACTGAAGGCGGCACGGCGACCACGGCGGCGGTTAGTGGTTATCGCGTGGCCGGCAAAACCGGCACGGCCAGGATCGTGGGCCCTCAGGGCTATAATGATGAGCGGCACGTGGCTTGGTTTGCAGGTGTTGTGCCTGTCAGTGATCCCAAGCTGGTAATGGTAGTTGTGGTCAATGAGCCTAAAGCCGGAGTCTCCGGAGGCGGTGCGGTAGCTGCGCCGGTGTTCGCACGAGTTGCTTCCAGATCATTGCGTTTACTTGGCGTTCTACCTGATCAACAGATGGCTGCACGTGACTCGGGTCGCGTTAAGGCGGCGGGGTGAATTTACGAGCCTTGCTTGATGACGAGTCCGTGCCTGCCCTTGAGCTTACCGGGCTGGCTGAGCACAGCCAACAGGTACAACCTGGATTTGGCTATATTGCCGTGGCAGCCAACGATGATGATCTGCTTCGACATTGCCGTGATGCCCTTGCTCGCGGAGCGCAGGCCCTGCTGATAGATTCCGCTGCAGCAAGTCAGGCCAAGCTCAGCCAGGCTGCGCCGGATTCGTGTGTTTGCGAGGTTGTTGATCTGGCGAAGCGGCGCGGTGAACTGGCTGCCCGGTTTTATCGTAATCCCAGTGCACATATGACCTGTATCGGTGTGACCGGTACCAATGGGAAAACTTCTGTTGCCTACCACATTGCCGATCTGGCAAAGCGTTTGGGTCATCCCATGGGTTACAGCGGCACCTTGGGGTGGGGGGCTTTAGATCATCTGGTTGATGAAGGTATGACTACGGGCAACGCGGTTGCCTTGCAGCGTCAGTTGGCAGATATGCGTAACGCGGGGTTCGAAGGCGTGTCTATGGAGGTCAGCTCCCACGCGCTGCATCAGAATCGGGCGTCAGAGATCGAATTTGATGTCGCTTTGTTTACCAATCTGAGTCGTGACCATCTGGATTACCACGGCACCATGGACGCGTATGGCGAGGCTAAGGCAAAGCTGTTTACCCAGTGGCCGTTGCGCGCTGCGATCATCAACGTCGACGATGAATTTGGTGATGCGCTTGCGCAGCGCTGTTCGTGCCCGGTGGTGCGAGTGGGTCAAACGGGTGATTGGCGCTGGCGATACCGACGCCATGCCAAAGGCTTGCTGGTGAGCTGGCAGACACCTGAAGGTGAATGTGAGGCGGTATTGCCCGTACTTGCAGACTTTGCTGTGGCTAACGTCACCCTGGCTATGGCTGCGCTTGTGACCCTGGGTTATCCACTCCCCCGAATTGTCGACGCGCTTGCTGATATGGCTGGTGTTCCGGGTCGGATGGAAGTTGTTACGGGACGGGACGACCAACCTACGGTGGTTGTTGATTATGCGCATACGCCAGATGCGTTGATTAAAGTTTTACGCGCCCTGAGGCAAACCTGTCAGGCGCAATTGTATTGTGTTGTTGGCTGTGGTGGCGACCGCGATAGCGGTAAGCGTTCGATGATGGGAGCGGCTGCTGCGGATGCCGCTGATCACAGCTGGTTCACCGCTGACAATCCCCGGAGTGAAGCCGCTCAGCAGATTATTGCGGATATGATGGCGGGCGTGCCTGCGGACAGGCGCAATACGATTATCTCTGAACCCGATCGGCGCAGTGCGATATACGCAGCTGTTGCCATGGCGGGGGGCGGCGACACGGTTCTTATCGCCGGTAAAGGCCACGAGACTGTGCAGGAAATTGCGGGCACCAAATACGCTTTTGATGACCGGGTTGTCGCTGCAGATGCGCTGTCCAGATCCGGGGGGAGAAGCTGATGCTGTTGTGGCTGACCGACTATCTTTCAGAGTTTGTTCGCGCCTTCGCGGTTTTCCAGTATCTGACGTTCCGCACCATGGTCAGCGTGATGACCGCTCTATTTACATCATTGCTGATTGGCCCCTACGTGATTGCCAAGCTGGCGGATCTGCAGATGGGCCAGACCGTGCGTGAAGACGGACCCCAGTCGCATCTCAGTAAAGCCGGCACGCCAACCATGGGGGGTGCGCTGATTCTGATTGTCATTCTTGTAACGACATTATTGTGGGGAGATCTGACGTCTCGCCACATCTGGGTGGTGCTCAGCGTGACTGCTGCATTTGGCATTATCGGCTGGGCAGATGATTACTTGAAAATCGCCCGCAAGAACAGTGCAGGTCTGGTCGCGCGTTGGAAATACTTCTGGCAATCCGTAGTTGGTTTATCTGCCGCAGTTTTTCTGTTTACTGCCGCAGAACTTCCCGCTGAGACAGCTTTGATTGTGCCATTTTTCAAAGAGGTGGCTATTCCGCTGGGTGCCGGTTTTGTGCTTCTGAGCTATCTGATGATTGTCGGCATGAGTAATGCTGTGAATCTAACAGATGGTCTTGATGGTCTGGCTATATTGCCTACAGTCATGGTCGGTGCTGCGCTGGGTCTGATTGCCTACGTCGCGGGCAACACCGAATTTTCCGCTTATCTGCAGATTCCCTATATACCGGGAGCTGGTGAGTTGGCAGTTTTCTGTGGTGCTTTGATCGGTGCAGGTCTCGGATTTCTCTGGTTTAACACTTACCCCGCGCAGATTTTTATGGGTGATGTAGGTGCGCTTGCGCTGGGTGCTGCACTTGGCGTAGTTGCAATCATCGTCAGGCACGAAATAGTGTTGTTAATTATGGGTGGGTTGTTTGTGCTCGAAACGGCCAGCGTCATTATCCAGGTTGCATCTTTCCGACTTACCGGGAAACGCATTTTTCGCATGGCCCCCATTCACCATCACTTTGAGTTGAAAGGATGGCCGGAACCCAAGGTTATTGTTAGGTTCTGGATTGTCACGTTAGTGCTGGTCACCATCGGCCTGTCGACGTTGAAGCTGAGATGATCAGTACCTCACCCATAAATATCGATCAACTGTCGTCTGTTGCTGTGCTCGGCTACGGAGTGACCGGCGAGTCCGTAGTGCGGTTTCTGTTGGACCGAAATATAAACGTCTCGGTTTACGACACTCGCGCACCTCGAGAAATTGATAGCTGCCCGGTCGAGATTCATTGGCAGACTTCACGATGGCCTGATACCACAGACCATGGCGAGCCGGTTGATTGTGCAATTGTCAGTCCGGGTCTGAATATGGAAGCCTGTTTGTTACAAAGCGCCCGTGCAGCGGGTGTGCCGCTGTACAGCGACATTGACCTGTTTTTCGCGGCTGTAGCGGTGCCGGTAATTGGTATCACCGGCACGAATGGGAAAAGTACGGTGACTTCACTGGTAGGCCACCTGATAAATGCTGTTGGTCACTCCTGCGGTGTGGGCGGCAATCTTGGCGTAGCCGCGCTCGACATTATTGATGCCGAGCATGATTGTTATGTGCTGGAACTTTCCAGTTTTCAACTGGAACGTAGCCTGCTCCACCCATACGCCGCGTCTTGCGTATTGAACCTCAGCGAAGATCATCTTGATAAACATCAAGATATGCAGGCGTACGCGGCAAGTAAACATCGCATTTATGCGAATTCAGGTACCCGTGTGTTCAACCGTGCTGATCCGCTGACGCTTCCTCACACAGATGGCCGAACGGTGAGCTTTGGTTTGGATGAGCCGCCTGGCCCAGATGACTGGGGTATTCGACTGTCAGCTGATGAACGCTTCATTGCTAGAGGCGAAGAGATTATCTGCCCTGTTTCCCAGTTGCCGTTGGCGGGTGAACATAATGAACAGAACGTGCTGGCGGCTTGTGCCCTGACTCAGGGGTGGGTGGACTTAGACAGGCTCACCCGGGC
>CBDUMB010000114.1:0-8282 GCA_965368205.1 uncultured Pseudomonadaceae bacterium
AAGCGGCTAAGGCCGGTGACGATGGCAACGCGGACATTGGCTGGAATTTCACCAAATTCCTGGTTGGCAAAGACGGCGAAGTTCTCGCCCGCTATGCGCCACAAACGACGCCTGAAGATATTGGTGCTGATCTGGCTAAATACCTTTAGATAAAACGCGCACCGCGGCACAAACTGCTACCAGGGCAGCTCTGTGCCGTCGGCACGCAGAAACGAACCGCTGGACCCTGCCTCAACCTGTCCCGCCAGTTGCCAAATCAAGGCTGCGCAGACCTCAGGTGTCTGCACCTGACCCTGACGACGCGCCAGAAAGGGCTCGGACAGTGCTGTTGATGTTGTACCCGGATGAACCGCGATAAGCGTTGCATCATTGCGCCAACGAGCAGCCTCTACTGCAGCAGTTTTCACACCCTGATTCAGAGCGGCCTTTGCCATTCTGTAGCTGTACCAACCCCCTAATCGATTGTCGCCAATACTGCCTACCTGAGCGGATAAAAACAGGATCTTCGGCTCTGAGGATTTTTTAAGAAGCGGCTCGAGCGCCGCAAAAACCAACATCGGTGCTACCGCATTTATCTGCAGCACCGTTTGCATGGTTGCGCCATCAAGTTCGCGCAGTGCTTTTTCCGGTGCCCGTTCACCGTCATGCAGAAAACCTGAAGCAACAATCAGCCGATCGATTTGACTGACGTCAGCCCGAATAGTCTCTACGGCGCTCGCAATACTTTGTGCATTGCAGAGATCCAGCGCCACTGGTAACAACTTGTTATGCCTTGGCAGGCTGTCCGGGTTGCGGCTGGTCGCCAGCAGACGGGTTACTTTCTCGTCCGCCAGCGCTATCTGGCAAATCGCTGCGCCAATGCCGCCTGAAGCACCCACAATCAGAGTATTCATAAAGTGTTCTGCTCAAGAAACTGTGTGGCTCTGGCGAAAATACGCTCTCGCCGCTCTGGTTTCATGCGCCCCAGGCCCTGAACCATGAAACTGGCACGTGCATTACAACGCAAGAGGGTTTGGTGCTTTTCAACAAACCGCCAGAACAGTCCATCAACAACGTCACACCACTCACCCTTCAGATAATCACTCATGCGCAACAT
Organism: uncultured Pseudomonadaceae bacterium; assembly: GCA_965368205.1. GTDB lineage: Bacteria > Pseudomonadota > Gammaproteobacteria > Pseudomonadales > Azotimanducaceae > UBA4421. The sequence continues at coordinate 1,097 of CBDUMB010000114.1, forward strand.
ATAGTTCGACCCACAGATATAAGGTTTGGATGCAAATGTCCCCCCATCTGAGGTCAGACCCATGCCAAACAAGTTTGGCACCATGACCCAGTCATAAGCATCGAGATAATTGCTGCTGAAAAATTCATAAGCGTCGGCGGGTCGGATTTCACAAAGGTTCATCATGTTGGCGATCACCATCAACCGTTCCGTATGGTGATTCCAGGCATAACGCTGGGTATTCTTCAGCGCGCCGTCCAAGGGCGGGATACCCGTGGTTGCAGTTGACCAGCTACGCCCCATACGACGCTGCGCGTTCCAGATATTACCGTTACGCATGCCTTTGCGATGATGCACATATATCCCACGCATGAATTCACGCCAGCCGATAATCTGCCGAACAAATCCTTCAACATCGTTGATGGGAACGTCATGGCACAGGGCATGATCCATGACCGCACTGATGACTTCCTGCGGCGTCAGCAGACCGATGTTCAGATAAGGCGACAATACGCTATGAAAAAGGGTTGCCGAGCGTCTTGAGATAGCGTCTTCATAAGTTCCAAAACCCACCAGACGCTCCGCAACAAACTCTCTTAGCTGCGCTTTTGCGCCTTCACGGGTCGTCGGAATCCAGAGGTTTTCCGCATCGCCAGGGTGATCGGCGAAAATCTGCCGAACGCTCCGCAGCGCCTCACAGGTCAGGTCACTGTGTCTGGCACGACTGAGTTCAGGTAGATCAATATGGCTCGGCACGGCCTTGCGATTGTCACCGTCGTAGCTCCACTTCCCGCCCAGCGGACGGTCGTCCGCCATTAACAGATCCAGGCGTTTACGCTGGGCCTGATAGAAATGCGCCATGCGTGGGTTATCAGACGCCAGACACTCGAGATCCTCCGGGGACGTGAGAAACATCGGATCATCGAGCAACCGCAACGGTCTCGCGGCTTTTTGCGCGGTGATCTGAAGATAGCGACGCTGGCCTGCATTGGCCGGGGTGAAAGCCACTATTTCTGCGACATCCAGCTGAGTCGCTAAAGCCACAGTCTGCTGGCACACCGTTTTATTTGCCTCCAGTTCCTGGTAAACCACTTTGTACCCTGCATTGCGGAGTCCTTGGGCATATTCGCGCATTGCGCCCAGTAGAAATCCGAGCTTCTGCTGGTGGTATCGGTGGCGGGTGCACAAACGACGGTCTTCAACCATCAGAACCGTGGTCTGATCCGCATCAGGGAGCCTCTGAGGATCGTACAACTGATTACCCATGATCACTGCTAACTTAGACATTGTTGACCTTATGGCTTTTTAACTGGGACTTATATTAGACTTTATTGTGATCGTGAGCAATAACCTGTACATTAATTAGCCATTAAGAGTGCAATTGTCGAACTTGTCGGAAAGTGTCCAGTATTGGTCAAACAATAACGACACATTTTTGCTTCACCAGCGTCCATAGTACCCATACACTTAGACATTCATTAGACGATGACAAGACCCTACCCGATGGAACAACTTACAATTGCTGCTGTAGCACAACTCACCGGTGTGCCTGCACACACGCTTCGCAAATGGGAAAGCCGCCACAATATCGGCACGCCGCAAAGAACACCGACGGGCCGAAGGGTCTATGACATGTCACATGTGGAACTGCTGCGCCTTGTGCGCCTGCTCAGCGACAATGGCCACAGCCTCACGCACCTGGCGGCCCTTGATCTGGATGGTCTGAAAGCTTTAGCCAGCAAACATAATCTGCAGGATGCGCAACACGCGATGGTCGATTCGGTACTGCTGGTTGGTCACAAACTTGCACACCTGGCGCTGCCTGCGGCGCAGTTCGAGGAAATTGGTCGGCAAGCCTGCAGTGGCGATGAATGGCTGAGACAGCCTGAACATACTCAACACCAGGCTCTGGTAATCGAACTGGCGACAATCAACCCCGAAGATGTTGATCGGCTCCTTGCACTGCGCAGTGCTTACGAAAAAATTATTGTCGTCTACAACTTTGCCAACCGCACCAGCCTGCGGCACCTTGAACTCGGCGGCACCAGCGTCAGCCAGGCGCCGGTTTCAGCAGAGACGTTGATGAGTGCGTTGCAATCCAAGCCCATTGATTCAGACCTGCTCGAGCAACCCGCCGCTCGAGCACGATTCAGCGACGCCACGCTGGCTCAGATCGCGGCCATGACACCAAAGTTACAGTGTGAATGCCCAAATCACATCGCCAGCCTGTTGATGAGCATTGGCGCTTTTGAGCAGTATTGTCGGGAGTGTGAAGACACGGATCCCAAAGAGAAGGTCTTACATCAGCACCTGGCGGAACTGTCGGCGGCTGCGAGAGGCATATTTGAACAGGCATTAATCGAGGTTGCCAAAGCTGACAACCTCGATCTGGCCGCTATAGACGCTGCGACCGTTAACGTAGATCAGCAGGAAGCTTAGTTGGTTAAACCGTCCAGAGCGCCGTCAACTTTTTCAGCACCCTCAGACAGGGCGTCGCTGACTGCATCTGCTGCATCGTCACCCATTTCTTCAGCGCCCTCAACGACATCTGCACCCATAGCTTTCACTTCGTCTACCATGTCGGCGCCTGCTTCAGTCGCCTGATCAACCATAGCCGCGCCGCTTTCAGCAGCCTCGTCAACCATGCTTGATGCACTTTCAGCGGCATCATCCAACATGTTACCAGTAGACTCCATTGCATCAGATGCGCTGTCCATCATGTTGGAACCAGCTTCAGAAGCATCATTTGCGCCGCTATTCGACTGGCCACAAGCCACTAATCCTGCCAGCAGCACAACCCAACCCAGTCTCTTTAATAAATACATTCAAAATTCTCCTTATGGTGTAGCCAACATATATTGTCGACACTGCAAAACTATAAAGGGAGCGTGCATATGAACCAAGCGCTAGAGGGGAAGATATTGGTAAAAGAGCTGTAAAACACCATAAACTGGTGTTTTTCCTGACGGAGTGAGCTGTGCCTCCCCAAATATTGATAGACGGGCTGTGTTTCGGTGAAGGACCGCGTTTTCGCGAAGGCGCCTTATGGCTGTCCGATATGCATGGTCAGGAGGTCTTAAAGGTAACGCCAGAGGGTGCGCGCACCAGCGTAGTTACTCTGGCCGACGATCAACCTTCCGGTTTAGGCTGGTTACCGGACGGGACCCTGCTGATTGTCAGCATGAATAAAAAACAGCTGCTCAGATTGGACGGCGGGTCATTGAGCGTACATGCTGACCTGGCACACCTCGCATCCGGCATCTGCAACGATATGGTGGTAGACCAACAGGGGCGCGCTTATGTTGGCAACTTTGGTTTTGACCTGCACAACAACGACAAACCAAAACCGGCACAACTGATCCGCGTTGACCCGGACGGCGCCTGTCATGTCGAAGATGATGATCTGATGTTTCCGAACGGCGCCATAATCACCGACGATGGCAAGACTTTGGTCGTAGCTGAAACTTTTGCCTCTCGCCTGACCGCATTCGACATTGCCGCCGACGGCAGCTTGAGCGGCAAACGGGTATGGGCCGAGCTGCCTGAAAAAGCCGTTCCAGATGGGATATGTCTGGATGCGGAGCACGGCATATGGAGCGCCTCACCCACCACCAACAACTGTATTCGACAGGTCGAAGGTGGCGCGATTACACATGAGATTTCACTGACCAGAGGCGCCTTTGCCTGCATGATTGGTGAGGACAAACTCTACGTCCTGACCTCTTCCTCCTCCCATCCGGACAAATGCCGCAACCAGCGTGATGCGCGCGTCGAAGTATACGACGCCCCCTTCCCCGCTGCCGGCTTACCCTGATTCACCAATATTTCCTGGAGCCTAAATGACCGCTATTTTTGAAAACTACGAATCCCCCTGGCTGAACGAAGAGCTGAGAATTCTGCAGGACGCCGCGCGGAAGTTCTTTAACGACGAATTTGTACCCCGCAATGACCAATGGGAAGCAGATGGACAAGTCAGCGCTGACGCCTGGCGACAAGCTGGACAGGCTGGCCTGCTGTGTGCAGAGATCCCCACCGAATATGGCGGTGGTGGTGCAAGCTATCTGCACGAAACCGTGATCACCGAAGAACAGCTGCGCGCCGGCCTGGTTGGCTTTGGTAACCAGGTGCACAGCCAGATTGTCGCGCCTTACATCTGGCACTATGGCAGTGAAGAGCAGAAGACTCGATGGCTTCCCAAAATGGCCAGTGGCGAAACCATTGGCGCCATTGCCATGACCGAACCCAACACAGGCTCGGATTTGCAGAGCGTGAAAACCACCGCCATTAAAGACGGTGATGATTACATCATCAACGGCTCGAAAACCTATATCAGCAACGGCCAGAACTGTGGCCTGGTCATTGTGGTTGCCAAAACAGACCCCAGCAAAGGCGCCAAAGGCATCTCGTTAGTCGTCGTTGAGTGTGACAATCCCGGTTTCAAACGCGGACGTAACCTGAAAAAACTCGGCCAGAGTGCCGCCGACACGTCGGAAATGTTTTTTGAAGACTGCCGCGTGCCGCAGAGCAATCTTCTTGGCGGAGAAGAAGGCAAAGGCTTCATCCAGCTCATGCAGCAGCTGCCCCAGGAGCGCCTCAATATTGCCCAGGCAGCTGTCGTTGAAATGGAGCGTGCCCTGCAGGTGACCATCGACTTTGTCAAAGAACGGAAAGCCTTTGGCCAACGGGTACTGGATTTTCAGAACACCAAGTTCAAACTTGCGGAGTGCAAGACGGAGGCGCTGATTGCCCGCACGTTTGTTGATCAATGCCTGCTCAAACATATGCGTGGCGAACTGGATGCAGCCACGGCCTCAATGGCTAAATACTGGTGCACACAGAAACAGTGCGAAATTGTTGATGAATGTTTACAGCTGCACGGCGGCGCTGGCTATATGGACGAGTACCCCATCTCACGCATGTACAAAGATGCCCGGGTACAGAAGATCTACGGTGGCACCAACGAGATCATGAAAGAGCTCATCGGTCGCACCCTGGATAGCTGACGCAGCGAAGGAAGTTGATGGTTGATGCAGTAAATCGTTTCCGCTGGCAATGAGAATTCTGGTTACCGGGAGTGCTGGCCACCTGGGCGAGGCTCTGATGCGCGTTCTGCGTGCAGCAGGCGATCAACCCCTGGGCCTGGACATCAAGACATCAGAATTTACCGACTGCGTCGGCTCGATCACGGACAGGTCATTTGTCCGCAAATGTGTCGCTGGATGTGACGCGGTGATCCACACCGCCACGCTGCATAAACCTCATGTTGGAACCCATAGCAGACAAGACTTTGTTGACACCAATGTTTCCGGAACATTGAACCTGCTTGAAGAAGCGGTCGCAGCAGATTGCAAAGCGTTTATATACACGAGCACCACCAGTACTTTCGGAGATGCGATGCGGCCCGCTGCGGGCTCGCCTGCGGTGTGGGTCACCGAAACGTTGAAGCCTAAACCCAAAAACATCTACGGCGTGACAAAAACATCAGCCGAAGATTTATGCGAGTTGTTCCATCGCAATACCGGCCTGGCCTGTCTGATCCTGAAAACATCACGGTTTTTTCTGGAAGAAGACGATGTCAAAGGGCAGCGCGAGAACTTCGACGACAACAACCTGAAAGTAAACGAACTTCTGTATCGCCGGGTTGATATTGCAGACATCGTCACCGCACATCAGTTGGCGATTTCGAAAGCCAGAGAAATTGGATTCGATCGGTTCATCATTTCGGGCGACACCCCGCTGCAAACAAGTGATGCCACCGCATTGGGGATAGATGCAGCCGCGATTGTGAAGAAATATGTGCCTGAATACGTCCCTCAATACCAGCGCAGAGGCTGGCAGATGTTTCCAACTTTGGATCGTGTTTATGATAGTTCACACGCCCAGCGTAAACTGGGTTGGCAGCCCACGTATACGTTTGCACATGCAATCGAACAGCTCAGCAAAGACCAGGATTATCGAAGCCCACTGGCACTGAAGATAGGTATAAAGGGTTACCACGACAAAGCGTTCACCGATGGCCCTTATCCAACAGGCAGTTTTTAGGTTATGGAACAACAGGAATTTCTAATCGGCTTCGCCCAGCTGGCTTTGGTATTAACCGGCTTTGTTGCGTTTTTTCTGGTCTTTTTAATTAGCGGTGACCAGAAATCACGAGCCAATACACACCATGCCGCAGCCATAATCATTGGCAGCCTTGTTTCCGTCGCAGGCGCACTTATCCCGATCGTTTTTTACCACTACGGCATTATCGATGACAACCTGTGGTGGTGGTCGAGCATTATGTTGATCGCTTTTGGATTAGCCAATTTTTTTATCATGGGGTTCTTAACAGCAGGTCTTCAGCGCCAGGAACTCAAAGAAATAGGCTACATTCACATGATCTCATCCTACGGCACGGGCGCCATCGCCTTAGGATTGGTCGCCTACAACATTTTTTTTGAGGTCAGTGTAGGGAACTATGTTCTTTCATTGGTGTTGACATTCAGCATCAGCGTTTTCAGCTTCATGTCTTTTACTGCACAAAAAATACTGCACTGGTAAACGTTAGCGGTAATCGCCCAGCTGAAAACGATAGAAGGCGGGATTTACCCAGATATCATACGGCGTAACCCGCCACTCATCGCTCAGGGCACGTAATCTGGTCAAACGGTCCGCCGCCTCCTCTGGCAGTGAAAGTAAATTCACCCGAAACCCTCTGTAACTGACCAACATCACAACTAAGCGGTGATACTGGTCGAAGGGCACAAAGGTTCGATAAAAAGGCTGCCACCATGAACCGTGCAGCAACCCCACCTCGTCTTCGCTGTCACGCTTTGCATATTGCGTCACCAACTCACCAAATCTTGTCACCTGTTCGGGCGTCTCAAAGTTCAGAAACAATTCAAACTCGAGCTGATCGATCACGCGCTGACCATCTGCAAGGCGGGGCAATTCGCGCTCAGGCTCACCCCATTCATCTCGAAACAGAAATTTGGATTGTTTGAGCAGCGGTGTCACCGTGGGTGTCAGTCCGTGGATCGCCAACAGCGCTACTAACTGGCGGGCATGCTGCCAGTCTGAATGACTATAAATCACCGTAGTTTCAGGATCGAACTCAGGCCACAAAGACTGCGGCACGATATTGTAACCCGTGCTCAAACCAGCAACCATGACAGCGCCTAACAGCACCTCAAAATCACGCACATCCGCTGCGCGCTCGCGCAACCAG